>NZ_FMHT01000003.1:6020000-6210650 GCF_900091585.1 Micromonospora nigra
ACCGGCGGGCCGTCTACCTCAGCGAGGGGCTGGCGCACGGCTTCTGCGCGCTGACCGACGACGCGACCCTGAGCTACCTGTGCTCCACCGCCTACAACCCGGCCGTCGAGCACTCGGTGCACCCGCTGGACCCGGACCTGGGCGTCGAGTGGCCGGTCGAGCAGCCGCAACTGTCCGCCCGGGACGCCGCCGCGCCCACCCTGGCGCAGGCCCGCGCGGACGGGCTGCTGCCCCGGTACGACGCCTACCGGGCGTGGGTGGCCGGGCTCGGGCCGGACGGTGTCCCGCCCCCGGGGGAGGGCTGAGCGCACGACTGCGGTCGCGACAGTGACGAACGGGGCCTCCGGGCGGCTAATGTCTCATCATGGAGCGGCGAATCTTCGGCCTCGAGACCGAGTACGGCGTCACCTGCACCTACCGCGGGCAGCGCCGGCTTTCCCCCGACGAGGTCGCGCGGTACCTGTTCCGGCGGGTGGTGTCGTGGGGTCGGTCGAGCAACGTTTTCCTGCGCAACGGCGCCCGCCTCTACCTCGACGTCGGTTCCCACCCGGAGTACGCCACCCCGGAGTGCGACTCGGTGGTCGACCTGGTGGCCCACGACCGGGCCGGTGAGCGGATCCTGGAGGGGTTGCTCGTCGACGCGGAGAAGCGGCTGCACGACGAGGGCATCGCCGGTGAGATCTACCTGTTCAAGAACAACACCGACTCGGCCGGCAACTCCTACGGCTGTCACGAGAACTATCTGGTGTCCCGGCACGGGGAGTTCGGCCGTCTCGCCGACGTGCTGATCCCGTTCCTGGTCACCCGACAGCTCATCTGTGGCGCGGGCAAGGTGTTGCAGACCCCGCGCGGCGCGGTCTACTGCCTGTCGCAGCGGGCGGAGCACATCTGGGAGGGGGTGTCCTCGGCGACCACCCGCAGCCGGCCGATCATCAACACCCGCGACGAGCCGCACGCCGACGCGGAACGTTACCGGCGGCTGCACGTCATCGTGGGTGACTCCAACATGAACGAGGTCACCACGCTGCTGAAGGTGGGCTCGGCCGACATCGTGCTGCGGATGATCGAGGCCGGGGTGGTGATGCGTGACCTGACGCTGGAGAACCCGATCCGGGCGATCCGCGAGGTGTCGCACGACATCACCGGCCGGCGCAAGGTGCGGCTGGCCTCCGGCAAGGAGGTCAGCGCGCTGGAGATCCAGCAGGAATACCTGGCCAGGGCCACCGAGTTCGTGGAGCGTCGGGGCGGCGACCAGACCGCCAAGCGGGTCGTCGAGTTGTGGGGCCGGGTGCTGCACGCGGTGGAGACGGGCGACCTGGAGCCGGTGGCCCGGGAGATCGACTGGGTGACCAAGCTGCGACTGATCGAGCGCTACCAGCGCAAGCACGACCTGCCCCTGTCACATCCCCGGGTCGCCCAGATGGACCTCGCCTACCACGACCTGCGCCGTGGCCGGGGCCTCTACGCGCTGCTGGAGCGGCGCGGTGACGTCGACCGGATCGCCACCGACCCGGAGATCTTCGAGGCGAAGGAGACCCCGCCGCAGACCACCCGGGCGCGGCTGCGCGGCGAGTTCATCCGGCACGCCCAGGAGAAGCGGCGCGACTTCACCGTCGACTGGGTGCACCTGAAGCTCAACGACCAGGCGCAGCGCACGGTGCTGTGCAAGGACCCGTTCCGCGCGTACGACGAGCGGGTGGAGCGCCTGATCGCCAGCATGTGACCGGGACCGCGGGGTCCGGTCCGGCGGTCCCCGTCGGGCCGGGCCCCACCACCGGGTACGCTGGCCGCGCCATGTTTCCTTCCGAACCCCGCGACCGCGGCTCCGAGCGGCAGAACTGGGTCGAGCGTCGCCGCGAGAAGATCCGCGCCGAGATCGAACGCAACCGCCGTGGCGAGTACACCGTGCCCACCTGGGTGCTGGCGCTCGCCCTGGCGCTGATCGTCGGCGCCTGGGCCGCCCTGATCATTCTCGCCTGAACCGTCGTCTATCGCCCGAACCGCGCCGGGCGCCCGCCGTCAGCGTCCGAACGGCACCGGCAGGATCGCACGGACGAAGTGAACGTCCCCCCGGCGGAGCTGGCACCATCGATGCCGCAAGGGTGGTGCCGGCGCGTGACCGCGCGGGCGTTCGGCAGGCGGGAGACGGCGTGGCACACATCGACCTCGGACTCGACGAGCGGGCACACCCGGGCATCAACGGGCCGATGCTGTTCCGCCCCGAAACCGCCGGGCCGCTCAACCAGCTCGCGGAAGCCCTGCTGCGGGCCCCGCACCCGACCCTCACCGCCGGCGAGCGGGAACTGATCGCCGCCTACGTGTCCGGGCTGAACGAGTGCCGGTTCTGCTGCGCCTCCCACTCGGCGTTCGCCGCGGCCCAGTTGCCGGCGGGGATGCCGCTGGTCGACCAGGTCCGCGCCGACCCCGCCACCGCCGAGATCAGCGACAAGTTGCGGGCCCTGCTGACCGTCGCGGCGGCGGTGCAGCGCGGCGGCCGGGAGGTGACCGGGGCGCACGTCGACGCCGCCCGCGCGGCTGGAGCGACGGACCTGGAGATTCACGACACGGTCCTGATCGCGGCGGCGTTCTGCATGTTCAACCGCTACGTCGATGGGCTGGGCACCCTCGCCCCCGACGATCCGGCGGTCTACGAGATGTCGGCCCGGCGCATCGTCGCCGACGGCTACCGGGCGACCTGAGCCGTCGGTGCCACGGGCGACCTGCCTGCTCACAAGCACCCCGATGACCTGCCTGCCCTCTCCGCGCCAGCCCGGCGCACCGGGCGCGCCGGGCGGCGACCCGGCTCAGGCGAGCAGGTGCGCGGCGTGTCGGCCGGCCGCCGCCGCGGAGAGGAAGTAGCCGTGGTCGGCGTCGAGCCCGCGGCCCATCGTCGACAGTGGCACCGCGGCCCGGCGCAGCGCCGCGTCCAGGCCGTCGGTGGGCACCCGCACCACCGCGTGCCGCCCGGCCAGCGGCGCGAGGGCCGCGTCAACCTGGGCGGCCAGCGCCGGGTCGAGGCCGTCGGGCACCACCAGCTCCGCCCGGGCCAGTGCCACCCGGCCGTACGCGGTGAGGCTGTGGTGTGACACGCCACGGTGCCGGGGTCGGGGGTCGGCGGCGGAGATGCGGAGCGAACCGACGGGCCGTCCGCCCAGGGCTGCCGCGGCGTTGACCGCCTCACCGACGGCGACCCCGGAGAAGCCCCAGCGGGTGCCGGTGCCGAGATTGCCGGGGCCCTGCGCGACGATGGCCACGTCGGCGTGCAGGACGTGTCGGGCGGCGAGCAGCCCCACATGCAGGGTCGAGGCCTCCAGGTCCCCGCCGAACGCCTGCCCCACGCTGACCGTGCCGACCAGGTCTTCGCGCAGCCCGGCCAGGGTCCGGGAGAACCAGGCCGGCAACGCCCCGCCGTCGGTGAGCACGTACGCCACCCGTGCGTCCGGGGCGTCCGCGCGTACGCCGGCCAGGATCGCCGGCAGCGCGGAGTGCAGGTCGGCGGTGACCACGGGCATCCCCGCCACGTCCTCGGCGGTCTCGAGCACGGGGCGGTGCGGGGACGCCTCCTCGTCGACCCCCAGCAGGATCGGTTGCAGAGGGGTGTAGCGGGCCTTGACCAGGTGCCCGGCATCCCGCGTGTCCTGCGCCTGGGGCGGGTCGGCGGGCAGCCGGTCGGGCAGCGCGACCACCAGGGCGTACCCGCCGGTCCCCAGACCCATCAGCAGTGCTCCGGCGTTGAGCAGCACGCGGTCGCCGGGCTCCGGTTCGCCGACCAGGGCCGGGTAGGCCAGGGCCCGCATCGGGGTGCCGTCGGGCAGCGTGACGTCGAGTTCCACCGCTCCGGCCCACCGCCGCCGTAGCGCCGTCACCGTTCCTGCCCGCCATCGCACCATGTCCGGCACGCTAGCGGGCGGCGCGGCCGGCGGGCGCAGCCGGGGCTGCCCTGGTCGGTGTCGGACCGGGACGCGGAGTGTCGCGGTGTCCCGGTGTGATGACAATGCGTGATGCCGCATTCGGTGGTGTCGGCCGGTGGTGACGCCCCACGCCGAGCCGCCCCTGTGGGTCGGTCGTCCCGGAACTGCGCAGCTCACGGTCGGTGTGCTCGGGTGCCCGTCGGCGACCGGGGGACGCGCCCCGCGTGGGTGCGTGCGCCGGGCGATCGGCTGCTAGCGTCTACCGCGTGTCGCGGACCCGCACCGAACGCCTGGTCAACCTGGTGATCTGCCTGCTGTCCACGCGGCGGTTCCTGACCGCCGCGCAGATCGCCGCGACCGTTCCCGGTTACGAGCACGACCCGGACGACCCCCGCGAGCACGAGGCGTTCCAGCGCAAGTTCGAACGCGACAAGGCCGAGCTGCGCGACCTGGGCGTGCCGCTGGAGACCGGTACGGCGAGCGTCTTCGACACCGAACCCGGTTACCGCATCGCCCACCGCGAGTACGCGCTGCCCGACATCCCGCTCGAACCGGACGAGGCCGCAGCCGTGGGCATCGCGGCGCGCCTGTGGCAGCACGCCGGCCTGGCCGCCGCCGCCTCGTCGGGGCTGGCGAAACTGCGCGCCGCCGGGGTGGACGTGGATCCGCAGGCCACACTGGGTCTGGAGCCGATGGTGACGGTCGACCCGGCGTTCGCGCCGTTGACTGCCGCCGCGCGGGACCGCCGGGAGGTGGGTTTCGACTACCGGGTGCCCGATCGGGACGCGCCGACCCGACGCCGGGTGCAGCCGTGGGGCGTGGTCTGCTGGCGGGGCCGGTGGTATGTGGTCGGCCACGACCTGGACCGCGACGCCACCCGTTGCTTCCGGCTGTCCCGGGTCGTCGGCCCGGTCCGGGTCACCGGCCTGCCCGGCGGTTACCGGCCCCCGGCCGACGTCGACCTGATCAGCCACGTGGCCCGGTGGTCCGGGCCCGTGGAACGGGCCGGACGGGCGACGGTGCTGGCCGCTCCCGGCCGGGCGGCCGGGCTGCGCCGTTGGGCGCTGAGTGTCACCTCCGCCGCCGACGGCGACCGGCTGGTCCTGCCGTTCGCCGATCCGCACACGTTGGCGGGTCAGCTCGTCGGCTACGGTCCCGACGTGCGGGTGCTCGACCCGCCCGAGGTGCGGGAGGCGGTCATCCAGCGGCTCAAGGAGATCGCCGCCCGCCACGACGCCCTGGCGGTGGCCCGGTGAGCGCGAGGAGTGAGCTTGCGAGCCCCGCAGTCGTGAGCGGAGGGGTTGTGGTGAGCGCGAGGAGTGAGCTTGCGAGCCCCGCAGTCGCCAGCCGAAGGAGGTCGCGGTGACGCGTCCGAGCACCCGTGGGGGCTCCCGCACCTCCGCCGACCGACTGGCCCGGCTGCTGAACCTGGTGCCGTACCTGCTGGCCCGGCCCGGCATCGAGATCGCCGAGGCGGCCGGCGACCTCGGCATCACCGGGCGGCAGCTCCGGGAGGACCTGGAACTGCTCTGGGTGTGCGGGCTGCCCGGGTACGGTCCCGGTGACCTGATCGACATGGCTTTCGACGGTGACCGGGTCACGATCACCTACGACGCCGGCATCGACCGTCCGCTGCGGCTCACACAGGAAGAGGCCCTGGCCCTGGTCGTGGCGCTGCGGATGTTGGCGGAGACGCCGGGGGTGGCCAACCGGGAGGCGGTCGAGCGGGCTCTCGCCAAGATCGAGAACGCGGCCGGTGACCTGGTCGCCGCGCCGGTCGAGGTCCGGCTGTCCGGCGACAGCCAGCGGGTGGAGGCTTTGCGCGCCGCCGTGGAGGGCGGCCGGGCGCTGCGCATCACCTACTACACGCCGGCGCGGGACGAGACGACCGAGCGGGTGGTGGATCCCCTGCGGGTGCTGATGGTCGGCGGCCGGGCGTACGTGGAGGCGTGGTGCCGCCGGGCCGAGGCGGTCCGGCTGTTCCGGGCCGACCGGATCGACGCCGTCACCGAGTTGGCCGAGCCGGCGGTGGTGCCGCCGCAGGCCCAGCCCCACGATCTCAGCGGGGGCGTCTTCCGTCCCTCGTCGGACCTGCCCTTGATCACGCTGCGGATCGGGAGGGGCGAACGCTGGATCACCGAGTACTACCCGTGTGAGCGGGTCGAGGCCGACGGTGAGCAGTGGTTGGTCTCGCTGCGGGTCACCGACCTGGGGTGGGCCCGCCGCTTCGTGCTCGGGCTCGGGCCGCAGGTGACCGTCCTCGCCCCGGTGGAACTGGCCGAACAGGTACACGCCGCCGCCGTGGCCGCCCTCGACGCGTACGCCACGCCCGCCCCCGATCTCGCCGTGCCGCGTGACGCCGACCCGGCGGGGACGGCCGGCAGCAGATAGGCTGACCGCCGTGCTGAAGTGGATCGTGCTCGCGCTGGTGTTGCTCCCCCTCGTCGCGCTCGCGCTGGCCGTCCGGCCGGTGCTGGCGCGGCTGCCTCGGCTGCGCCGGGCGGCGGTGGCGTTGCAGCGGCGCGCCGCCGAGGCCGAGTCGCTGCGCGTGGCGGCGGAGAGCCTGCAGGAGCGCGCCGAGGGCCTCCAGGAGCGCCTCGACACCACGGAGCGCAGGCTGACCCTCATCAGGGCCAAGCGCGGGGGCTGATCGACGGCTGTCGGGACCGCTGCGCGGTTACTGCGCGGTTGCCTGCCCGAACGTGCACGAACGATCCTCCGGCAACGGTTGACGGGACACTTCCGGTTGGCCGAGACTTCACCCGCCGAGACGAACCACCACCGCCCCGGCGGGTGTCAAGCCCCTGCGACACACGTACGATGGGCTGCGCACACCCTCATCGACACAGAGCGACTGGAGCTTCCCATGGGTGCCCTCAAGCCGTGGCACATCGCCGTACTCGTGGTCGTGCTGATCCTGCTCTTCGGCGCGAAGCGGCTCCCCGACGCCGCGCGCTCGCTGGGTCGGTCGTTGCGGATCATCAAGGCCGAGACCAAGAGCCTCCAGGACGACGACCGTGACCTGGCCAGCAAGGCCGACGCGCAGGCCGGCTACCAGCCGTTGCCGCCGCAGTCCGGCCAGCAGGCCCCGTACGCGCAACAGCCCTACCAGGCCGCGCCGCAGCAGCCGGTCGTCGACCCGGTGCAGCGCGTCCGCGACAACTGACCGAGGGCCCGATCACCGTGGCCTTCGCCCTGCGTAAGCGCGGCCCGAGCAAGTTCGTGCAGGCCGCCGACGGCTCGATGACACTGGTCGAGCACATCCGCGAGCTGCGGAACCGGCTGTTCAAGGCTTCGTTGGCGATCCTCGTCGGGTTCGGTGTCGGCATCTGGCTCGCCGGGCCGGTGCTGAGCATCCTCAAGAAGCCCTACTGTGATCTCCCGCAGGCGCAGACCACGAACGGCGCCTGTGACTTCGTGCAGCTCGGCCCGGCCGACCTGTTCCTGCTCAACCTCAAGATCGGCCTCTGGGTGGGGCTGCTGCTGGCCGCGCCGATCTGGCTGTACCAGCTCTGGGCGTTCATCGCGCCCGGCCTGCACCGCCACGAGCGCCGCTACGCGTACCTCTTCACCGGCCTGGCTGCGCCGCTGTTCGCCGCCGGCGCGGTGCTGGCCTACTTCGTCACCGCCAAGGGTCTGGAGTTCCTGCTCCAGATCTCCGGCAGCGAGATCAACACCACCCTCGACATCACCCGCTACGTCTCCTTCGTGACGAACCTGATCCTGCTGTTCGGGGTGGCGTTCGAGTTTCCGTTGATCGTGCTGATGCTCAACTTCGTGGGCATCGCCAGCGCGAGGCGGCTGCTGGGCTGGTGGCGGATCGCCGTCTTCGTGTTCTTCGCCTTCGCCGCCGTGGTCACCCCGACGCCGGATCCGTTCGGCATGACGGCGCTGGCGTTGTGCCTGTGCGCGCTGTACTTCGCCGCTGTCGGTGTCGCCTTCCTCAACGACAAGCGCCGGGGCCGTGGCAAGGAGGTGTACGCCGGTGTCGGCGATGACGAGGCGTCCCCGCTGGAGGCCGACCCGGAGCCGGTCGAGGCGGGGCCACGGATCGACGCGACCGCCCCGATCGGCGTGCCGACACCGGTCGACGCGCCGGCCCCGATCGACCGCCGCTACGACGACATGACCTGACGCGGCGTCGCTCCGACACGAGACAAGCCCCCCGGTGATCCGGGGGGCTTGTCTCGTGTCGGGAGCCGGTCGGCGGTGGACCGCCGCGAAGAGATCCAGGGCCAATACCGTACTGCGGTGCCCACCGTCACCCCGGCAGTCGGCAATCCGTCACCGCGCCTCCACGGCCTGCGATGGCGTGAACGGCTGAATACGATGTGGCGACGTCCTTGACGAGAGAGGTCCCCTCCCCGTGCGTCGTCCGACGTTCCGCCGTCCACCCGCCGTCGTGCGGGAGGGTGACGCGCCGTTGCCGCAGCGAAGGGCCACGGTCGCCCGGTTCGTGCTGCTGGGAGCTGCTGTGGGCGCCGGGTTCCTCGTCGGTGTCCTGGCCGGTGGCCCGGCCAGCGCGGACTCGCGGGGCGGGTCGTCGGCCGACGCTCGACAGCGGGGGCCGGGCCTCGGCCAGCTCGGGGAATCCCTCGACGGGCTGGTCGCTGACGTCGTCACCCCCGTCGTCGCCTCTGTCGGACGTGCGGAGGGCTCGCGTGCCGGCCAGCCTCGCGACCGGTCACCCGACCCGTCTGTGACCGGGCGACCGGATGGCGGTCGCGGCGGCCCCGGCGACGCTTCGCAGCGGTCTCGACCGGGTCGAGACCGCTCGCCGGAGCGGCCGTTGACCGCGCGTCCCGCCCAGGAGCCGGCGGCGTGGCCGTTGACCGACCGTTCCGCCCGCGGGTCGGCGGCGGAGGGGGCGGCGGGCAGGCACGGGTCGGGCCGGCGGGTGTCGGACGAATCGTCGACCCGGTCGGGCGCGCCGGTCGTCGATGTCGACTTCCGACCCCCGGCCGAACCGGTCGTGGTCCTGCCGGAGGTGGCCGGGGCGGCGACCGACCCGGCACCACGGCCCGGAGCGAAAACCACCCCGGCACGGCCGGTGGTGGCGGCGCTGGACACCTTGCGGCCGGCGACCGTCGTGCGGCCGGTGTCCGGAGTGCTGCCCACCGTGCGCCCCGCGCTGCCCACCGTGCGCCCCGCGCTGGCCACCGTGCGCCCCGCGCTGGCCACCGTCGTCGGGGCGGTGTCGTCCGTCACGGAGGCGGTGATGACACCCGTCGCCCGGCTCGTGGGGGTGATCGCGCCCACGCTGCCCGGCGCACCGGTCTGCCCCGACTGGTCGGCTCCCCCCGTCGGTGGTCCGATGCCCTGCGTCCCGCCCGATGATCTGACATCGGGTGTTCCGGCGGCGCTGCCGCGTCAGGCGGAGGCGCCGGAGCCGTCGTCCGCACCACCGTCGGCGGTCGGAACGCCTCCGGCCGCGGGGACCGGTGTGGTGCCCGGACCGCACCGGACCTCGACCGGTCGACCGGGCGCAGGGCATGGATCGACGCCCGGGCCGACGAGCTTTCCGCAGCGCCCCGGTGTGCCCGGTAGCGACGGTGTCACCTGGGCCGACGGCGGTTCCGGACCGACGTACGGGCTGACTCTCGACGTGGGTGTGTCCACGGCGGCCACCGACGCCCGGCCTGACATCTCTCCGGGTGGCGGGCGGGCGGGCCGGTTCCCCGGAGTCGCCGCCCGCCCCGGCTGAGTCCGCCCCGACCCGCCCGCGCACCGCCGGTCCCACCGGCTGGTCGCCCGGGGTGGTCGTTCGGGTGCCCGTGACCGTGGAGCTACCTGTCACGGGCTCGGACCAGTCCTTCGCGCGCTGTCGGCCCGTGCGGTCCCGTCGAGAGGACCGGTGGCCGCAGCGCGTACCCGAGATCGGAGCTACGTGGTGATCCGCGTTGTGGTTGGCGAAAGTATGGGTCTGCTGCGCAGTGCCTTGTGCGCGGCCCTGGCAGGTGAGGATGACATTGAGGTTGTCGCCGAGGTGACCGGGATCGGCGGGTTGCCCGGGGTGTTGCGGCGGCACCGGCCGGACGTGGCGCTGGTGGATCTGGCGTCGGACGCCCCGGACCCGATCAAGGTGATCATCGAGATCGCCGAGGCGGCACCCACGACGGCGGTGCTGGCGCTCAGTGCCCGGTGGAGTCCGGGCCTGGTGGAGGAGGCACTGACGGCCGGGGCGAGGGGCCTGGTCGGCAAGAACGAACCCCTCCACGAACTGGTCCGGGCGGTGCGGTCGCTCGCGGCGGGGGAGCGGGTCATCGACGCGGCCGCTGCCGCCATGGCGCTGCGGCCGTCCGCGGGTCCGCTGACCCGACGGGAGGTCGAGGTGTTGCGGATGGCCGCGGAGGGGTTGCCACTCAAGGAGATCGCCCGACGGCTGTTCCTGGCCCACGGCACGGTGCGCAACCACCTCTCGGCGATCATGCGTAAGACCGGGGCCCGCAACCGGATGGAGGCGGTCTGGCTCGCGCGTCGCGACGGCTGGATCTGACCGTGGGGGTGGGGCCACCCGCAGCGGTGGTCCCACCCCCGCCGCACCGCCGGCGTGGTCGCCGTGCCCTGCGGGTCGTCGCTGTCGACACGTCCGCCCGGCCGACGGTCACCGACGTTCCGGTACGACGGCCGTCGGCGGGCGGAACCGGCGGTGTCGTGTTTGAATGCTGACAGTCCGTGATCTGTCTGACGAAGCACGGGAGTCAACGGTGATCCGTACCCTGCTCGCTCTCGACGGTGCCCTGGTCCGTGGCGCACTGTCCCTCGTGCTGGCCGCGGAGGACGACATCAGCGTGGTCGCGGAGGTGGATCGCGGCGACGTGGTCCAGTCGACCATCCGGTTACGGCGTCCGGACGTGGCGGTGGTCGACCTCGGCCTCGTCGAGGACCTGCCGGTGGCCGGCACCTGCCCACTGCTGGTGCTCGCCGAGCCCCGCCGGGCCCGGAACCTGCACACCGTGTTCACCCCGTCCCGCGCCGTCGGCATCCTCGGCAGCGACGTCCCACCGCAGCGCGTGGTCGACGGGGTCCGCCGGCTCTCCCGTGGGGAGCCCGTGGTCGACGCGGAGCTCGTGATGGCGGCGCTGCACCGGGACAGCCCGCTGACCCCGCGTGAGACGGAGATCCTCGACCTGACGGCGGGTGGTGCGCCGGTCACGGAGGTGGCCGGGTCGCTCGGACTGGCTCCCGGTACCGTTCGCAACCATCTCGGCCGGATCATCCGGAAGGCGGGCGCGCGGACCAGGGTGGAGGCGGTCCGGGTGGCCCGCGACGCCGGGTGGATCTGACCGGACGCCCGGTGCCGTCCGCGCGGGCGTCAACTGTCAACTCACCCACTGCTGGACCGATCCCGCCATGCTCGCGGTCAGCCCTGGCGCGGCGACCCGGCGGCGGCACGGTCATCCGTGGTGGCACGGTCATCTGCGGTGGCACGGTCATCCGCGGTGGTGTCGCCGGACGGCGCCGCCGCGAAGCCGTCCCAGTGTCCGACGAGTTCCCGGTAGGCGGGTGAGCGGGCGAGCAGTTCCTCGTGGGTGCCCACCACCGGGCCGTCCTCATCGAACATCAGCACCCGGCGGGCGCGGGTGGCGGAGCTGATCCGGTGGGCGACGACCACCAGGGTGCCCGGTCGCCGGGCGAAGGCCCGCTCGACGGTCGCCTCCAGCGTCGGGTCCAGGTGGCAGGTGGCCTCGTCCAGGATGACCAGCGGGGCGGGGGCCAGGTACGCGCGTACCGCGGCGATCAGCTGCCGTTCACCTGCGGAGAGGGTGGCGGGCTCTACCGAGGCGGTGAGCCCGCCCAAGCGGCTGGCGAGAACGTCGGCCCTCAGGGCGGCCAGCGCGGCCTGAAGGGTCGGGTCGTCGGCCTCGGGGCGCAGGTAGCGGAGGTTGTCGGCCAGGGAGCCACTGAACAGGTACGCCTCCTGCGGCACCAGCACCCGCAGGGCGGCCAGGTCGGCGGGTGCGACGGCGGCCACGGGCCGGCCGGCGAGGTGGACCGTGCCACGCCCCGGCACGGCCAGCCCGGCGATCAGCGTGGCCAGGGTGGACTTGCCGGCACCGCTGGGACCCACCACCGTGAGATGGTCCCCTGCGGGCAGCGTCAACGAGAAGTCGTCCAGCACCGGCCGGGCGTGCGGGCCGTACCGGAAGGTCAGGTTGGCCAACCGGACCGCCGGTGGGTCTTCGCCGGCGACATTCGATGCCGGGGCCGCAGCGGTGCCGCCCGATGCCGGGGCCGCAGCGGTGCCGCCCGGCGTCGGGGCCGCAGCGGTGGCGTGTGGGCTGCCGCCCGGGGGTGGCCCGCAGGTGTGCAGGATCCGTTCCAGGGTGACGGCGTAGCGCAGCCCACCACCGCCGAGGCCCTGCACCACCGCGTGCAGGGCCGGTTGCAGACCGGTGGTGACGTAGACCAGCGCACCGAGCACCGCGCCGGTGCTCAGCCCGCGCCGTACCAGCCACGGCGCGGCGAGCAGCAGGACCACCACGGGCAGCCATCCGCCCAGCCCGAGGCTGAGGCTGCGCAGCGCGGACATCCGGGCCAGGGTCCGCTCGGTGCCGGCCTGCACCCTGATCCGGCGGTCGACCTCGGCCACCACCCGTTCCTCGGCACCGCAGGCGACCACGTCACGGTGCCCGCCGAGCGCGGTCGCCGCCGACCGGCCGAGGGCTTCGCCGGCCCGAACCTGGGCCCGCTGGTGTTCCAGCATCGCGGGTAGTGCGGCGACGAAGACGGCCAGCCCCGCGATCAGCGGAACCGCCACCAGCGCCGCGACCGTCGGATCCAGCGCCAGCAGGCCGAGCAGAGCCGCGCCGGCGCTGAACAGGAATCCGCGCACCACCATGACCAGACCGCCGAAGGTGTCCCGGACGATCTCCACCTGGTGGGTCAGGCGGGCCACCGGTGCGCTGTCCGGGCGGCCGCCGGCCCGGGTGGCGTCGTGCAGCGCGCCCGTGACGACCAGGCGGGCCAGGTCGTCGCGGAACGGTTCCACCACGGCACCGAGGCTGTGGTACACCCGGCCGGTGGCCGCCGCGCCGACGACGACGGCCAGGGCGAGCCCACCCAGCCAGGCCAGGCCGGTGGCGAACCGGCCGGCGAGGAAGCCCTGGTCGACGGCACGGGCGACCAGCAGCCCGACGAGCAGCGCCGGCAGCGACTCGACCACCGACCAGGCGGCGAGCCGGCCGACGTCCCGGCGGCGGGCCCGCAGCGCCCGCCACGTCGTCCGACCGACGTCCGCGCCGCTCACCGGGGGGCCCCGTCGGACCCGAAGACCGCCCGGTAGTCCGGGTCGTCCCAGAGCCGGCGGTGCGGTGCGAGGGCGCGCAGCCGACCACCGTCGAGCCAGGCGACGAGGTCCGCCGCCGCCGCCGTCGTCACCCGGTGGGTGACCACCAGTCGGGTACGCTCCGCGCCCCCGCCCGTGACCGCGCGGGAGATCCGGTGTTCGGTGGCGGTGTCCAGGCTGGACGTCGCGTCGTCCAGGATGAGCAGCCGCTCGGCGTGGAACGCGCGGGCCAGCCCGAGCCGTTGCGCCTCGCCCCCGGACAGCGGTGTGTCCAGCAGGCGGGTGCGGAAGCCGTCGGGCAGCCGGGCGACGACCTCGGCGACCTGCGCGGTCCGGGCCGCCGCCAGTACGGCGGCGGTGGCCGGTGCGCCGGTGTCGGGCGGCCGGGCCGACTGGTCGGGCAGGCCGAGCCCGATCGCGTCGTGCACCGTCTCACCGACCAGCACGGGACGGTCGAAGGCGTGGCCCACCGCGCGCCGCAGCGCGGCCGGGCTCAGTCGGGTCAGTCGCACCCCGTCCAGCAGCACCTCGCCGGTGTCCGGGTCGTGCAGCCGGCCGGCGACGGCGGCGAGGGCGGACTTGCCGGCACCGGAACGCCCTACGACGGCCACCGTGGCGCCGGCCGGAACGTCCAGGTCGATCCCGCGCAGGACCGGCCGTCCGTCGTCGGCGCGGACGCCCACCCCGCGCAGCCGCAGGTGGCCGTCACCCGCCGGCAGGGGTTCGTCGCCGCCGGGGCGTACCTGGTGCGACAGCGGTTCGGCGATCCGGCGGCCCGCCGCCCGGCTGCGGACCAACCGGTTGAGGGTGGCCAGCACCGCGCCGAGGCCGGCACCGAGCGCGGCGTACTGCACCGCGGCGACCAGCTGCCCGGGGGTGAGCCAACCGGCGGTCAGCGCGTACCCGCCGACGGCAACGACAGCGACCTGAAGCAGGGGTGCCACGGCCGCGACCCTCGCGCTCGCCCGGGCCAGCAACCGCCAGCCGAGCCGGCCGTAGCTGCGCAGCTGCGGCAGCGGCGCCAGCACCCGGTCGCGTTCCGCCTCGGTGGTGCCGGCCGCGGCGATGGTGCGGGAACCTCCGAGTGCCTCCAGCAGCCGACCGGCGATCACGCCCAGCACCCGCTGGTAGCCGGTGGTGGCCGCCGAGGCGTCGGTGACGAACGTCGCCATGAGCGCCGTCAGCAGGGCCAGCCCGGCGAGGAGGGTGAGCCCGAGCACGGGTTCCAGCAGGAACAGCGCCACGGCGCTGCCCAGCGGGGGCAGGACCGCGACTGCGCCCAGCACCACGGCGGTGCCGGCCTGACCGGCGTCGGCGGCCTGCCCGGCCAGCCGGCCGACCAGATCACCGACCGGATAGCGGCGGACGGCCCGTACGTCCAGTGCGAACAGATGTCGCAGCAGGCGTCGGCGGAGGCGGGCGGTTGCCCGAGCAGCCCCGTACCCGCTGGCGAGGTCGCCGAGGATGTCGGTGGCCAGCAGGACGACGACCAGGGCGCAGGCCACGAGGGGCCAGGTGGGGGACGCGTCGCCGCCGACGGCGGCGTCGACCGCCAGCCCCAGCGCCGCCGGCAGCGCCAGTTCGGCGGCCGCGCCGGCCAGTGCCACCACCACCAGCAGGGCGGTCCAGCCGCCGCCGTCGCGGACCACCCTGAGCAGCAGGCGGTCCTCGCCGGTCAGCGTCCGCATCGGTCCTCCCGGTGATACGGCGTGGCCCTGGACGGTGATGTCACCGTCCAGGGCCTCGCGTGGTGCGATCCGATCAGTTGCAGGTCGTGACGGACAGCGAGCTGTCGCCACAGAGCAGCAGGCTCGCCTGGCTTCCGCCGCCGGTCCGGTCGGCCGGAGCAGCCTCCATTGCCTGAAGGTCGAGGAGCGCCATGTCGAGTCACCTCCTTCTACGAAGTGGGGTCAGGTCAGTTGCAGGTCGTGACGGACAGCGAGCTGTCGCCGCAGAGCAGCAGGCTCGCCTGGCTTCCGCCGCCGGTCCGGTCGGCCGGAGCAGCCTCCATTGCCTGAAGGTCGAGGAGCGCCATGTCGAGTCACCTCCTTTCACCAAGTGGGGTCAGGGTCGCCCCCGCCGTCGCGGGGGAGTCTGGTGCGCCGGTGAGGGGCGCGAGGAAGGGCAGGGTCGCCAGGTCGCCGGTTCGGGCGGCGGCCAGTGCCAGCAGCACGCCCGCGGTGCCCGTGGCGAGGTCCATGGACAGCCGCAGCAACTGTTCGCCGGGGAAGGCGGTGCCGTCCCGGTAGGGCAGCGCGTGCCAGGCCAGGCGCCGGACCTGCGCGTCCAGTTCGGGTCGCAGTTCCGGGTCGTCCGGCTGCGCGGCGAGGTAGGCGATGATGCCGGCCCGCCCCGCGAAGAGGCCCGTCTGCGCGTAGAACGGTGATCGTGCGACGCGGCGTACCCCGGCGCTGGCCTCGGCGAACTGGTCGTCATGGCGGTGGCGCAGGTACTGGTCGAGGACGAGCCCGATACCGACGCTGCCCTGCCCCAGGTAGGGCATGGTCCGCCAGCCCTCGTTGACCTCGAGTGCGCCGTCGGGGCGTACCACGCAGCGGCGCAGGTCCTGCCGCAGCGCGGTGGCGGCGTGGTCGAGCAGGGCCGGGTCACCGGTCAGCTCGTACAGTCGCACCAGCAGCAGCGCCGGCCCGGTGCGGCCCCGCAGCAGCCCGGCGTACGGATGCCGCCCGCCGCTGACGTCGCCACCTGGATCGTCGGCGAGCCGGTTCACCAGTTGGTCGGTGACCCGCCAGGCCGCCTCTCGCAGTGCGGGTTCCCCGGTGCGCCCGGCCAGCTCGGCCAGGTTGAGGGCGATGCCGGCCAGTCCGTTGGCCAGGCTGTGGTCCAGCTCGGTCGTCGACTCGCGCAGGCAGATGTCGAGCACGTCGAGCGCGTCCTGCCGACGGTCCAGCAGTTCCAGGGCGTACGCGACGCCGTGCAGGCCGTCGTAGAAGCCGCACCGGGTGCCCGACGGGGGTGAGGTGGCCCGACGGACCAGCCACTGCTCGTGTTCCGGCCAGCGGCCTGCGCCGCTGCGGTGCAGCGCGTACAGCACGCCGGCCGCGCCGTGAGCGAGGTTGAGCCCGCCGCTGCGGAACTGTTCGATGTCACCGGGGAACAACCGGTCGTCGCGCTCCGGTGTGGCACTGGCGAGCACGGCCCGGGCGAGCCGGTCCCGGTCGACGGACGGGACGTTCTCGGCGGGTGCGGCCTGCTCGTCGTCGGGTTGTTTGCGCGCGCCGGTGATCTCGGTGACCGCCGCGTCCAGGTAGGACCTCGGCACCGGGAAGGCGTCGGCGATGACGTCGGCCAGGTGTGCCGCCTTGGCCGGGGCGAGACGGAGCAGTTGGGTCAGCGGCAGGAACAGCGCGAGCCGCAGGCACGCCAGGGCGTAGTGGTCGACCGCCGGACCGGTCCGGTCCCGGGGTGCGGCGAAGCCCTGGTTGCGCAGGCCCGGCCGGCGGTGCCCGTCGACCGGCGCGGCGACCTCGAAGTCGACCAGCGCGACCCGGCCGTCCGGGCGGAGCATGATGTTGAACAGGTGCAGGTCGCCGTAGACCAGGCCGCGTGCGTGGATCGCCCGGACGATCTCGTCGACCTGACGGTGGACGTCCAGCGCCCAGCTCGCGTACGTCGCACGGTCGTCGTCGGTGGCGTCGGCGTCGATCAGTGGGTAACGGTCCACCAGGACCTTGTTCAGGGGGCGGCCCTCGATGAACTCCAGGGCGAGGAACCGGTGGTCGCCGAGGGTGAACTCGTCGTGCACCCGGGGCACCTGCGGCAGGTCGGCGAGCTGGCGCAGGACGGCTGCCTCCCGGGCGAGCCGGGTGACGGCGTCGGTGCCGTCGGCGTCCAGGCCGGCGTGCGGTCGGGCCTCCTTGAACACGAGCTGGGTGTCGGTGCGCAGGTCGCGTCCGACGTACAGGCCACCGCCGTTGGAGAAGTGGATGACCTTCTCGATCCGGTACGGCATCTCGTCGGTGCTGGTCGCGTTGCGGGCGGCCAGGTGCGGGGCGAGGAAGTCGGGCAGTGTCACCCAGGACGGTACGTGGAAGACCGGGTCGCGGCGGTCCGGCACCAGGGTGCCGGTCTCGTCCTCGACGGCCGGGACCACCTGGCCGTCCGGCGAGTGGCAGTACCGGGCGGCGAAGCCTCCGTAGCGGACGTACACCGGCCCGGCGCCGTAGCGCAGGTCGCTGAGGATGTACGGGCCGGTCTCGCCGGCGAGCAGCTCGTCGAGCTCCTTGCAGACCAGCTCCAGCTCGGCGTCGTCGCGGGGGTAGACGGTGACGAACTTGCCGCTGGCGGCGCGGGCGGCGTACTTGGAGTTGCGCAGCAGCAGGGTGCGGGGTCCGCGCAGGAACTTGAAGGACAGGCCGCGGGGGACGCAGTAGTCCCAGACGGCGTCGAGCACCCGGTCGGCGTTGGCGAGGGTGGCCGAGACGTGCACCTTCCAGCCCTGCTGCGGCAGGCGTTCACCGGCCGGGGCGTGGATGAGCCAGTCGTCGAGTGGTTCCCGTCGCCAACCCTCGGGCAGTGGCCGGCGTGCCACCTCGAAGGTGGGCTGCGCGACGGCGCTGCCGAGGGAGTCGTAGAACAGCGGGTCCGCAGCGCAGTAGCTGTCGTAACGTTTGTCCACTGTGCCCCACTCCCTCCATCTACCCGGGCCGGTTGCGGTCCTGTTGATGGATTCGATTCTGGCCGTTCGGCCAATGGCGTCCCCAGTGCTTTCAGTCATTCGGATGAATGCGTGCTGCACGATCGGTCATGACAAAAGACAGTTGCGGCGTAGCCGGTGGGACGTGCCCTGTTCCGGGCCGATCGCCCGTTCGCGCTGCCCGTTCCCGCCGCCCGACAGGCGCCGGGCAGGCATGACGGCGTCGACGCCTGCCGGTACGGTGCACGCCGTGACCGCAGCCGATCAGCCCTCCGGCGGCCCGCTCCCTGTCGGGCCCGTGGCCGTTCTCGCCAACCCCACCGCAGGGCGCGGCCGGCATCGCGACCTGCTGCCGCAGCTGCTGGAGCGGCTGGCCGCGGCCGGTCGACCGGTGCGGCTGTTGACGGCGGACAGCCCCGCGCGGGCCGAGGCGGCCTGCCACGAGGCGGTCACCGCCGGGGTCGGTGCGTTGGTCGCCGTGGGTGGCGACGGCACGGTGCACCGGGCGTTGCAGGCGGTCGCCGGGACGGCGGTGCCGTTCGGCCCGGTGCCGGCGGGCACCGGCAACGACTTCGTGGGTGACACCGGCTTCCCCGCCGACCCGCTCGCCGCGGCCGAGGTGATCGCCGCTGCCCTGCGGGAGGGCCGGAGCCGCCCGGTGGACCTCGCCTCGATGACCGGGCCGGGCGGCGTGCGGCGCTGGTACGGAGCGGTCCTCGCCGCCGGGTTCGACGCGGTCGTCAACGAGCGGGCCAACCGGATGCGCTGGCCGCGCGGGCCCCGCCGGTACGACCTGGCGATCCTGGTGGAGCTGGCCCGGCTGCGTCCACGTCGCTACACGCTGCGCCTGGACGGGCAGCCGCACGAGGTGGACGCCGTGCTGGTGGCGGTGGGCAACTGCGCCAGTTACGGCGGCGGCATGCGGATCTGCCCGGACGCCGATCCGAGCGACGGGTTGCTCGACGTGGTGGTGGGTGGGCGGTTCGACCGCCGTACCCTGATGCGGGTCAAGCCGCGCATCTACGCCGGCAGCCATGTGACGCATCCGCTGGTGCGCAGCTACCGGGCCCGCACCGTGGAACTGACCGCCGAGGGCATCACCACGTACGCCGACGGGGAACGGTCGCTGGGCCTGCCGGTGCGGATCACCGCGATGCCCGGTGCGCTGCGGCTGCTGCGCTGACCTGGCCGCCCGGCGGTCAGCCGCCCTCCGACGAGCCGTACGCCCCGACTGCCCCGCCGCCGTGGACCGGGCCGCCGCGACCCCGTCCCCACTCGGTCGCGCCGCCCTCCGCCACCCGCCCGGAGCCGGTCAGTGTTCCGGGTGCGCTGGTCGTGGCCCTGCCTCCGCTGGTCGTGGCCCGGCTCCGGTGAGCCGACCGAGCCATTCGGCGAGCAGTGCCCGTTCGGCGGCGGTCAGGTCGCCGGCCACCTCGGGCAGGGCGGCCCGCAGGGCGACGGCGTGCCGGACCGCCCGGTCGGGCGGGCGCACCGCGCGGGCGGCGGGGCTGTCGGCGCAGACGGCCGCCACCACCGCCTCGCGGGTGGCCGGGGACAGGCCCGGGTCGCCGCCCTGGATGAGGGTGAGGGTCGTTCCGCAGCTCGCCGCGTGCACCATCCCGGCGGCGCGGGCCACGTCGACCCGGAGCCGGCCCGCCGCGGCGACCCGGGCGACGAGGTCGTGGAAGATGTCCGCGGCCACCCGGGCGGCGGTGGGTCGTACGCCGGGGCGCGGATCGCCGTACATCAGGGTGTGGAAGGCGGGGTTGGCCACCCCGAAGTCGACGTGCATGTCCCAGCCCCGGCGCAGGGCGTCCACCGGGTCGTCGGCGGGTTCCCGGGCCGCCTGCGCGTGCAGGTACGCGGCGAAGCCGTAGCTGACGGCGGCGTCGAGCAGTCCGCGCATGTCGCCGAACTGCCGGTAGATGGTGGGTGCCTGCACGGCGGCGACCCGGCTCACCGCGCGGGTGGTGACCGCGTCGCGGCCACCCTCGGCGAGCAGCGCGGCGGCGGTCCGGACCATCCGGTCCCGGGCGGGCAGCTCGCCGGCACTCATCGCGGCGCTAACGCGGGGACGTTAACGGTGTGGTGAACCACCGATGTCATGATCGCGTTATCGGTGCCTCGCCGGCCGGACCGCCGCAGGCCAGGTCGAGGACGGCCCCCAGGCCGTTGGGCCGGCCCGCGTCGGCGGCCGGCAGCACCAGCACCGCACAACCGGCCGCGACGGCACCCGCATCGGCCGGGGTGTCGCCGACCATCAACGCCTCCTCCGGGTCGACGCCGAGCATCCCGCAGGCCCGCCAGAAGATCGCCGGGTCCGGCTTGCAGCGCCCCACCTCGTACGACAGGACGAACGCGTCGACCAGGTCCGCGAGTCCCCACGCCGCGAAGTGCGGCCGGATGTCGAAACCGATGTTGCTGACCACCGCCACCCGTACCCCGGCGTCGCGCAGCGCGGCCAGCGTCGCCGCCGTGTCCGGGTACGGCACCCAGCCCTCGGGAAGCAGCACCCGCTCGTACAGGGCCTCGGCGAACCCGTCGATCCCGGCGTCGACGGTCGCGGCGAGCCCCGTGTACGCGCCCCGGTGGGCGTGCTCGTACAGGTCGCGGTCGGCCCACAGCTCCGCGAGGCGGGGCGGCACCCGGGCCGGCAGCGGACCGCCGGCCCGACCGGCGGTCACCAACCGGTCGGCCAGGGACGTCGCGCGTATCCGCTCCAGGGGCACCCCGCAGGCCGCCGCAGCCGCCAGCACCCACTCGCGGGGATCCTCGACCTGCGCGAGGGTGCCGTGGAAGTCGAACAGCACCCCCCGCACCGGCCTGCGGGACGGCCCGCGACGGGCGGTGGCGTCGGAGTCGCGCGTGGCGGGGGACGGTTCGGCATGATCCGGCACGTCGTGCACCCTACCGACCCGCTCCGACCGCTCCACCGCACGGCCTTGCCGGGTGCCCGTCGGTGGCACGCACTAATCTTGAAGACATGTCGAGCCCCGCCGAGCGGTACGCCGCGGCGCGCCGCCGGGCCGCGCAGGCCTCACAGTTCCCGGCGCTGGACGAGTTCGCCCTCGATCTGGGGTTCGACCTCGACGACTTCCAACGCGAGGCGTGCCAGGCCCTGGAGCGGGGCAGCGGTGTGCTGGTGTGCGCCCCGACCGGTGCCGGCAAGACCGTGGTCGGTGAGTTCGCCGTGCACCTGGCGCTGCGCGGCACCCCGGCGGCACCCGCGCCCGGCGACGGCGTGCGGCGCAAGTGCTTCTACACCACGCCGATCAAGGCGTTGTCGAACCAGAAGTACCACGACCTGGTGGAACGCCACGGAGCGGCCCAGGTCGGGCTGCTCACCGGCGACAACGCCATCAACGGCGACGCGCCCGTGGTCGTGATGACCACCGAGGTGCTGCGCAACATGCTCTACGCCGGCTCGGCCACCCTCGAGGGCCTGGCGTACGTGGTGATGGACGAGGTGCACTACCTCGCCGACCGCTTCCGGGGCGGGGTCTGGGAAGAGGTGATCATCCACCTGCCGGCGTCGGTGACCCTGGTGTCCCTGTCGGCGACGGTGTCCAACGCGGAGGAGTTCGCCGACTGGCTGGTGACCGTGCGCGGCGAGACCGCCGTGGTGGTCAGCGAGCACCGGCCGGTGCCGCTGTGGCAGCACATGCTGGTCGGCCGGCGGATGTTCGACCTGTTCCACGACGCCGCCGCCGCCCGCAAGCACGACGTGCACCCGGAACTGCTGCGCTACACCCGCGACACGATGCGCCGGCTGGAACTGGGCGAGGGGCGCAGCGTCGGCCCCGGCGGCGGGCGGCGCGGCCCCCGGTGGCGCGGCCCGATGCGCCCCGACATCGTCGACCGCCTCGACCGGGAAGGGCTGCTCCCGGCCATCCTGTTCATCTTCAGCCGGGCCGGCTGCGCCGCCGCCGTGCAGCAGTGTCTCGCCGCCGGGCTGCGGCTGACCTCTCCCGAGGAGCGCGCCGAGATCCGCCGGGTGGTGGAGTCGAGGGTCACCGCTATCCCCGGTGAGGACCTGACGGTGCTCGGCTACTGGGAGTGGCTCGACGGCCTGGAGCGGGGGCTGGCCGCCCACCACGCGGGCATGCTGCCGGTGTTCAAGGAGGTCGTCGAGGAGCTGTTCGTGCGTGGCCTGGTCAAGGCCGTCTTCGCCACCGAGACCCTGGCCCTGGGCATCAACATGCCGGCCCGCTGTGTGGTGCTCGAGCGGCTGGTCAAATACAACGGCGAGGCGCACGTCGACCTGACCCCGGGTGAGTACACGCAGCTCACCGGCAGGGCCGGTCGGCGCGGCATCGACGTCGAGGGGCACGCCGTGGTGGTGTGGTCCCCCGAGACCGACCCCCGGCACGTGGCCGGGCTCGCCTCCGCCCGCACCTATCCGCTGCGATCGAGCTTCCGGCCGTCGTACAACATGGCGGTCAACCTGGTCGGCACGGTCGGTGCCGAGCCCGCGCGGGCGCTGCTGGAGTCGAGCTTCGCGCAGTTCCAGGCCGACCGGTCGGTGGTCGGCCTGGCCCGCCAGGTGCAGCGCAACACCGAGACCATCGAGGCGTACGGGGCGGAGGCCGCCTGCCACCACGGCGAATTCGAGGAGTACTTCGCGTTGCGCGTGGCCATCGCCGACCGTGAGCGCGCCATCGCCCGCCAGGGGCAGACCCAGCGCAAGGCCGCCGCCGTGGCGTCGCTGGAACGGCTGCGCGTCGGCGACGTGATCCGGGTGCCGTCGGGGCGCCGGGCCGGGTTGGCCGTGGTGCTGGACCCGGCCACGGGCGGCTTCGGCGAGCCCCGCCCGCTGGTGCTCACCCAGGACCGGTGGGCCGGCCGGGTCAGCCCGGGGGACTTCACCACTCCGGCCGAGGTGCTCGCCCGCATCCGGGTGCCGAAGCACTTCAACCATCGCAACCCGGGCGCGCGGCGGGACCTGGCGGCCGAGGTCAGCGGCACCGGGCTGGACCGGCACGGCGGTCGCCGGGGCGGCCGGTCCCGGCAGGCGGTCGGCGAGGACCACCAACTCGGCCAGCTGCGTGTCGAGCTGCGCAGGCATCCCTGCCACGCCTGCCCGGAACGGGAGGACCACGCCCGCTGGGCGGAGCGGCGTCGGCGGCTGGAGCGCGACACCGAGGAGCTGCGGCAGCGGGTCGCCGGGCGGACCGGCTCCCTGGCGCGGACGTTCGACCGGATCGTCGCACTGCTCACCGCACGCGGATACCTCACCGCCGGCGGCGAGGTCACCGACGCGGGCCGCATGCTCGGCCGGATCTGGACCGAGGCCGACCTGCTGGTCGCGGAGTGCCTGCGTCGTGGCGTGTGGGACGGGCTGTCCCCGGCGGAGCTGGCCGCCGCCGTGTCGGTGGTGGTCTTCGAGGCCCGGCGCGACGTCGACGAGCGGGCCTCCCTGCCGCGTGGCGGGGTGTCCGACGCCGTCGACGCGACCCTGCAGCTGTGGAGCGAGATCGAGGTCGACGAGGCGGCCCGGGAGCTGACGGTCACCCGGGAACCCGACCTGGGCTTCGCCTGGCCGATCTACCGGTGGGCGCGCGGCGAGGCCCTGGCGAAGGTGCTGGCCAGCGGGCACGCCTTCGACGGCGAGATGCCGGCCGGCGACTTCGTCCGGTGGGCGCGTCAGGTGGTCGACCTGCTCGGCCAGCTCGCCGACTCCGGTGGCGCGTCGGCGGGGGTGCGGGCGACGGCGCGGCAGGCGATCGCGGCGGTCAACCGGGGTGTGTTGGCCTACCACGCCACCGCCTGACCGTCACCCACAGTGACGGTCAGGCGCTGAACCGACGCATCCCACGGTCACGACAACAGCACCCCCCGCAGTGCCCGGGGGGTGCTGTTGCACCTGCTCAAACGGTCCCCGATCATGTGTGCGGCGCGTCTGCTACGTGCCGGTAACGGATCTGAGGGGAAGCCGCTGTGGCGGAAATCAATCACTTTGAGTACGGGTGGATCACGCCAGCGCTCAGCTATGCGCTGTCGGTGCTGGGCTCGTTCCTCGGCCTGATCTGCGCCACCCGCATCCGGGCCGCGCAGACGGGCGCGCAGCGGGCGTGGTGGGGCGTCCTGGCCGCCTGGGCCATCGGCGGCACCGCCATCTGGACGATGCACTTCATGGCGATGCTCGGCTTCGCCGTCGACGGCACCCGCATCCGGTACGACGTGCCGATCACGGCCGCCAGCGCGCTCATCGCCGTGGTGGCCGTCGGCATCGGCCTGGCCATCGCCGGCACCGGCCGCCCGGCCGCCCCGCGTCTGCTCGTCGGCGGGCTGTTCACCGGGGCCGGGGTGGCGGCGATGCACTACACCGGCATGGCCGCCATGCGGCTCGACGGCCGGCTGGCCTACGACAGCACCCGCGTCGCGCTGTCCGTCGCGATCGCCGTCGTCGCCGCCACCGCCGCGCTGTGGCTGGCGGTGACCGTCCGGCGAGGGCTGGCGATCTTCGCCTCCGCCCTGGTGATGGGCGTCGCGGTCAACGGCATGCACTTCACCGGCATGAGCGCCCTGTCGGTGCACCTGCACGAGCGGCGGGGTGAGGTCACGGGCGCCGGGGTCAGCACCCTGCTCGTCCCGATCGTGCTGCTCGTCATCTTCGGCGTGGTGGGGCTCGTCTACGCGCTGCTCGCCGTGCCCACCGACGACGACCGGGCGGGTGCGGCGTACCTGGCGGCCCGGCGTGGTCCGGAGCCGGCGGCGGACGGACCGGCGCTCGTCGCCGCGCCGGATCCGGTCGGCCTGCGCGCCCGCGCCACGCTCGCTCAGCCCGGCGCCCCCTTCCCGTCCCGTCGGGACCACCCGCCCCGCTGAGCGTGCTGCCCTGCCCAGCCGCGTTGCTTCGCTGAGTCGTGCCGCCCGGCAGCGCCGGGGCCGACCCCCGCGCGGGGCGCGGCCCCGGCCAGCCGGGCTCCCGGCGCGCCGGCTCAGCGGTTGGCGAGGGCGTCGACCAGGCGGCGGGTCGAGCCGGCGAGGTTCCACCGCCCGGCCAGTTCGAGCAGGCGGTCGGGCTCGGCCGGCGCGGCGGGCAGCTCGGTGACCAGGTCGGGCAGTGGCACGTCGAGGGCGACCCGGACGACCTTCGGGGCCACCGCCAGGTAGTCGCGCGCCGCGGTGAGCTTGGCACGCAGGCCCGGGGCGAAGCCGGCGGACGGGTCGTCCAGGGCGGCGAGGATGCCGGCGATGTCGCCGTAGCGCTCCACGAGCCGGGCGGCGGTCTTCTCGCCGACGCCCGGCACCCCGGGCAGTCCGTCGCTGGGGTCGCCGCGCAGGGCCGCGAAGTCGGCGTAACGGTCGGCGGGCACCCCGTAGCGGGACCGGACGGCCGCGTCGTCGCAGTCGTCGAGCTTGGCGACTCCCCGCCCCACGTAGAGCAGACGCACCCCCCGCGTGTCGTCGACGAGCTGGAACAGGTCGCGGTCGCCGGAGACGACCTCGACGGGGCCGGGCTGGGTGACCGACAGGGTGCCGAGCACGTCGTCGGCCTCGTAGCCGGCCGCGCCGACGACGGTGACGCCCACCGCGGCGAGGACGTCGAGGATCATCGGCACCTGGGGGCTGAGCGTGTCGGGCACCACCTCGCCGCCCTCCGGGGCCACCCGGTGTGCCTTGTACGACGGCAGCAGGGCCACCCGCCAGTCGGGTCGCCAGTCGTGGTCCATCGCGCACACCATCCGGCCGGGCCTGCGGGTGCGGATGAGCTGGGCGAGCATGTCGAGGTAGCCGCGCACGGCGTTGACGGGCTGACCGTCGTCGGTCTTCGCCGCGGACTCGGGGATGCCGAAGTAGGCCCGGAAGTAGAGGCTGGGCGCGTCGACGAGCATGATCGGGGTCTGCTGTGCCACGCCCGACAGCCTGGCACATCCTTCCGACATCGCGGGGACGGCGCGGCGGCGTCAGCGCCCTGGCGCGGTACCCGGACCGGCCGGGCGTCGGTCGTGGCGGGCGGACGGACACGCGGGCCACGGAACGAGAACAGGAAGGCGGCCATGACCATGTCGACGCGGCTGACACTGACCACGGTCAACCTCGACACGCCCGATCCGGCGGCGCTGGCCCGCTTCTACGGCCGGCTGCTCGGATGGACTATCGAGGTGGAGGAACCGGACGACGTGATCCTGCGGTCCACCGACGGCTCGGTGGGCCTGTCGTTCCAGCGGGAACCCGCGTACGTGCGGCCGACCTGGCCGGCCGAGCCGGGCCGCCAGCAGATGATGGCGCACCTGGAGATCGGGGTCGAGGACCTGCCCGCCGCGTTGGAGCATGCGCTGGCCTGCGGCGCGACACTGGCGGCGTACCAGCCGCAGGAGGACGTGCGGGTCTGTCTCGATCCGGACGGTCACCCGTTCTGCCTGTGGTTGAGGTGACCGGCCCGGCCGGCCCGGGCCGGCGGACGGCCGGCGCTCCACGTGCGCCGGACCTGACCCCTTCCCGTGTCCCGAACGAGCGTTAAGCTGAGCGGGTGGGAGACGAGGAGTTGTACCCGCCCGCCCGGCTGGCCGCCGCGCAGCGCGCCACCGCCGCCGCCGGCCTGGACGCGCTGCTGCTCAGCCCCGGCGCCGACCTGCGCTACCTGACCGGCTACGACGCCCATGCCGGGGAGCGGCTGACGCTGCTGGTGCTGCCGGCGCACGGCGAGCCGACGCTGGTCGTGCCGGCGTTGGAACGCCCCGCCGCGGAGGCGTCCCCCGCCCCGGCCACCGGGGTGCGGATCGTCGACCACGCCGACGGCACCGACCCGTACCCCCTGGTGACGGCGGCCCTCGGCGGGCCGGCCGGCGCGGTGGGCCTGGCCGACCGGATGTGGGCCGAGCAGGTCCTCGCGCTGCGCGCGGCACTGCCCGGCACCTCGCAGCGGCTCGCCTCCGAGGTGGTGCGTGAGCTGCGGATCCGCAAGTCGCCGGCGGAGGTCGCCGCTCTCGCGGAGGCTGGCGCGGCGATCGACGCCGTGCACGCCCGGATGGGGCGGTGGCTGCGCCCCGGCCGCACGGAGGCCGAGGTGGCCACGGACATCGCGGCGGCCATCCGGGCCACCGGGCACGTCACCGTCGACTTCGTCATCGTCGCCGCCGGGCCCAACGGCGCGAGCCCGCACCACGGCACCTCCGACCGGCCGATCGGGCCGGGGGAGCCCGTGGTGGTGGACATCGGCGGCACGATGCCCTCGGGGTACCGCTCCGACTGCACCCGCACCTACGTCGCCGGCGGCCCCGCCCCGGCGGAGTTCGACGACCTGTACGCGGTGCTGCACGCCGCGCAGCGCGCCGCCGTCGCGGCGGTCCGCCCCGGGGTGACCGCCGAGGCCGTCGACGCCGCCGCCCGGGACGTCATCGCCGCCGCTGGCCACGGTGACGCCTTCCTGCACCGTACGGGCCACGGCATCGGCCTCGACGGCCACGAGGAGCCGTACCTGGTGGCGGGCAACGCCCGGCCGCTGGAGCCGGGGATGGCGTTCTCCGTCGAACCGGGGATCTACCTGGCGGGCCGGTACGGCGCCCGCATCGAGGACATCGTCGTCTGCACGGCGGACGGCGGGCAACGGCTCAACACCACCCCCACGGAGCTCATCGCGCTATGACTGTCGACCGGATCCTGCCCACCGACGAGGCCCACGACCTGCTGGAGCTGGCCACCGAACTCGCCGACCGGGAACTCGCCCCGAAGGCCGCCGACTTCGAGGAGCGCGCCGAGTTCCCCCGCGACGTGCTGCGCACCCTGGGCCGGGCGGGCCTGCTGGGGCTGCCGTACCCCGAGGAGCACGGCGGGGCGAACCAGCCGTACGAGGTGTACCTGCAGGTGCTGGAGATCCTGGCCGGCCGGTGGCTGGCGGTCGCCGAGGCGGTCAGCGTGCACACGCTGTCCTGCTACCCGGTGGCCCAGTTCGGCACGGACGAGCAGCGCAAGCTGCTGCCGGACATGGTCGGCGGGGAGTTGCTGGGCGCGTACTGCCTGTCGGAGCCGCAGGGTGGTTCGGACGCCGCCGCCCTGACCACCAGGGCGGTGCGCGACGGCGACGACTACGTGCTCTCCGGCACGAAGGCGTGGATCACCCACGCCCGGGTGGCGGACTTCTACAACGTCTTCTGCCGTACGGGTGGACCCGGTCCGAAGGGCATCTCCTGCCTGCTGGCCGACCGGGGCACGCCGGGCATCGCGCCGCAGGCCGCCGAGCGGACGATGGGCCTGCGGTCGTCGCCGGTGGCCCAGGTCGCCTTCGACGACGCCCGGGTGCCGGCCGACCGGTTGATCGGCGGCGAGGGGATGGGCTTCACCATCGCCATGTCGGCGTTGGACTCCGGTCGGTTGGGCATCGCCGCCTGCGCGGTGGGCCTGGCCCAGGCGGCGTTGGACTACGCGGTTGGGTACGCCGGGCAGCGCCAGCAGTTCGGTCGGGCGATCATCGACTTCCAGGGGCTCGGTTTCACCCTCGCCGACCACGCCACACAGATCAGTGCGGCGCGGGCGTTGCTGCTCTCGGCGGCGCGACTGCGCGACGCCGGGCGCCCGTACTCGATCGAGGCGGCGAAGGCGAAGCTGTTCGCCACCGACGTGGCGATGCGGGTGACCACCGACGCGGTGCAGGTGCTCGGCGGGGCGGGCTACGTGACCGACCATCCGGTGGAGCGCTACATGCGCGAGGCGAAGGTGTTGCAGATCGTGGAGGGCACCAACCAGATCCAGCGGTTGGTGATCTCCCGCGGCCTGGCCGGACGGTAGCGGGCGGGGACGACGGTGCGGCGGATGGCTGGGGCGGCCGGTCGGGCCGACGCGGGCGCGAGCGTCGTCGCACCGGGGCGGCTTTCCCGGTAGGTTGCACGCCGTGGAGGAGATCGACCGCGCCATCGTCGCCGCGCTGACCGCTGACGGCCGGCTGTCGTACACCGACCTGGCGGAGCGGGTGGGCCTGTCGGTGTCCGCCGTGCACCAGCGGGTGCGGCGGCTGGAGCAGCGCGGGGTCATCAAGGGGTACGCGGCGCGGGTGTCCTTCGAGGCGATGGAGTTGCCCCTGACGGCGTTCGTGGCGATCCGCCCGTTCGACCCGTCGCAGCCGGACGACGCGCCGGAGCGGCTGGCCCACCTGCCGGAGATCGACTCCTGCTACTCGGTGGCGGGGGAGGACTTCTACCTGCTGCTGGTGCGGGTGGCGAGCCCGGCCGACCTGGAGCGGGTGCTCCAGGCGATCCGGACGGCGGCGAACGTGACGACCCGGACGACGGTGGTGTTGTCCACCGCGTACGAGGGGCGGCCGCCGAAGATCAGTGCCGGGCCGCCGACCCGGGGGCGGGGCCGGGCGGTGGGGGAGGGGACTGGTTCCACCGCAGGATGACCCGTCGTCCGTGTTCGTGGCCGAGCACGGACAGGGTGGCGGTGTCGAGCCGCAGCAGTCCACCGGCGGACGGGGGCAGGCCGATCCAGCGGGCGCCGAGCACCCGCAGGGCGTGGGCGTGGCCGACGAGGGCCACGGTACCGCGGTCGAGCAGCGGGTGCACCCGGGCGAGGACCCGGTCGAGTCGTTCGCCGATCTCGCTGGGGGATTCCCCGCCGGGGCAGCCGTCGGACCAGATGGTCCAGCCGGGGTGGGCGTCGCGGATGTCGGCGGTGGTGCGGCCCTCGTACTCGCCGTAGTTCCACTCGGCGAGGTCGGCGTCGGTGTCGGTGACGGGCAGTCCGGCGAGCTGGGCGGTGCGCAGGGCCCGGGTGCGGGGGCTGGTGAGCACGGCGGCGAAGTGGCGGCCGGCGAGGTGGTCGCCGAGGGCGCGGGCCTGGCGTTCGCCGTCGGGGGTGAGCGCCAGGTCGGTGTACGAGGTGTGCCGGTGGCTGGCGCTCCAGGTCGTCTCGCCGTGGCGGACCAGCAGGATCTCGCTCATGCCCCCAGTCAACCAGGGTGGCGGGGTGGTCGCGCCTGTCCGTCCCGGATCGGTCGGGACTACTACCTAGAATCCTAGGACGCCTTACCGGGTGTGACCCCTCCCGCCACCGTTTCGACCGCCGACCCCCGGGAACTCGACAACGACGCGGTGCACCCCGCCGCGCGAACCGCCAAGCCCAGGCAGGGAGGCGACATGAGCTTCACCGACAAGGCGAGAAACAAGGTCGAGGAGCTGACCGGCGCGGCCAGGCGGCGCATCGGCGACATGACCGACAACGAGCGGATGCGATCGCAGGGCAGCACGCAGCAGGGCGAGGCCCGCGCGAAGCAGGTTGGCGAGCACGCGAAGCAGTCCGGCCGGACGATGAAGGACGCCGCCACGAGGTGACGGCGGTGATCAGGTTCGCCCCCGGGTCCGGTGCGGACGCGGGGGCGAACGGTGCCCGGGGGAGGGTCAGTCGTCGTGGTGGGTCTGCCACCATCGCCGGCCGGCCTCGGGCAGGGTGTCGATCGGGTCGTAGTAGGCGTACCGCTTGTTCAGGGCCTCCAGGTCGGCGGACTCGATGGAGGTGCGGTAGTTCTTCGTCCAGTACGAGATGCCGCGCTCGCGGTCGTACTCGGTGAGCATGTGCACCCAGCGCTTGCCGACGAAGGGCACGTCGCAGACGATCCGGGGGGTGGCGTAGCCGGGCAGGTAGCCCATGATGTCGTGCTGGAGCTGCTGGGCGTGCCAGACGGGGACCCGCCAGTGTTCGGCGTTGGGGATCATGTCGCACATGTAGAAGTAGTACGGCAGGATGCCCGCCTCGCCCTGTAGGGCGAAGCACAGGTCGAGCAGGTCGGGAGTGGTGTCGTTGACGCCACGCATCAGTACGCCCTGGTTGCGGACGTCGCGGACGCCGACGTCCAGGGCGGTCTGGGTGGCCCTGGCGACCAGCGGGGTCAGCGACTGGGCGTGGTTGACGTGGGTGTGGATGGCCAGGTTGACACCACGTCGGGCGGCGGTGCGGGCGACCCGCTCCAGGCCCTCGACGACGTCGGGCTGGAGCCAGTGCTGGGGCAGGCCCATGAGGGCCTTGGTGGCGAGTCGGATGTCGCGGACGGTCTCGATGTCGAGCAGCCGCATGAGGTAGGACTCGAGGTTGCGCCAGGGCACGTTGGCGACGTCTCCGCCGGACACGACGACGTCGCGGACGCCGGGGTGGGCCCTGAGGTAGGTGATGTGGGCGTCGTACCGGTCGACGGGCTTGAGGGTGAGCTTCAGCTTGTCGACGGCGGGGGTGGAGTTGCCGACCAGGTCCATGCGGGTGCAGTGGCCGCAGTACTGCGGGCAGGTCGACAGCAGCTCGGCGAGGACCTTGGTGGGGTAGCGGTGGGTGAGGCCCTCGGCGACCCACATGTCGTGTTCGTGGAGGGAGTCTCGGCTGGCGTACGGGTGTGACGGCCAGTCGGTTCGGCGGTCGGAGGCGACGGGGATCATGTAGCGCCGGACGGGGTCGGCGAGGAACGCCTCGGTGGTCATCGGGGCGAACGGGACCATCGTGTTGAGCATCTGTGGTGGCACCAGCATGGACATGGTGGCCAGGGCCGTCTGGTCGGCGTCGAGGTCGGCGTAGAAGGTCTCGTCGACCAGGTCGCCGAGGACGGTGCGCAGCTGCTTGAGGTTCTTGACGCAGTTGACGCGTTGCCACTGTGCGCTCTCCCACTGGTCGCGGGTGACGTGGCGCCAGCCGGGGAAGCGCGTCCAGTCGGGTTCGACGAGGGGGGCGCGGCGGTACTCGTACGGCTGGCCGGCGGCGGGTGGTGTGGCGGCGGGGGCCGGTTGGGGCGCGGGGATGGTCTCCACCGGCGGTCGGGTCTGGGTCACGGCCCCTCCTCTGGTGCGGTGCGGATGATCAGCGGCCCCGAAGGCTACTGGAAAATATCCGGTGAAGAAATTAGTCTGCCGTAAGTTTTCCCGCTAGGCGAGTCCTGGGCGGGTCTTCGGGTGGTACGGCAGGGGAGGTTGGCGTGACGTCACCGGTGGGGCTGCATCGTGTCGTGGAACCGGTGGGGGTGCTGCCGCAGGCCGCCTGGCGGCTCGACGCCGGGGCGGAGATCGCGCCGAACGAGGTGCGGATTCGGGTGGAGCGGCTGAACCTGGACGCGGCGAGCTTCCGGCAGCTGTGGGAGAAGCACGGCGGGGACGGTGACGCGGTCCGTGCGGAGGTGCTGGAGATCATCTCCACGCGGGGGAAGATGCAGAATCCGGTCACCGGCTCGGGCGGGATGCTGATCGGCACCGTGGAGGAGGCCGGTCGCCGCTCGCCGCTGGGGCTGAAGGTGGGTGAGCGGGTGGCGACGCTGGTGTCGTTGACGTTGACGCCGCTGGTGGTGACCGACGGGTTGGCCCGGTGGGACGGGCGCGGCGAGCAGGTGCCGTGCGACGGGTGGGCGATCCTGTTCGCTCGTTCGATCGCGGCGGTGTTACCGGCCGACGAGGATCCGCAGCTGTCCCTGGCGGTGCTGGACGTGTGTGGGGCGCCGGCGTTGACGGCCCGGGTGGTGGCGCGGGTGGTGGCTGAGCGGGCGGGTGTGGGTGATGTCCGGCCGGTGACGGTGGCGGTGATCGGGGGGGCGGGCAAGAGCGGGTCGTTGTCGTTGGCCGCGGCGCGGCGGGCGGGTGCGGGCCGTACGGTCGGGGTGGTTCCGGTGGCGGCGGAGCGGGACGCGTTGGTGGCGGCGGGGCTGGCCGATGTGGTGGCGCTGGCCGACGCGCGGGATCCGGTGGGGTTGTCGACGGCGGTGACGTCGGCGTTGGGCGTGCCGGCGGACGTGACGGTGGTGTGCGTGGACGTGCCGGGGTGTGAGCACGGGGCGGTGCTGGCGACCGCGGACGGCGGCACGGTGGTGTTCTTCTCGATGGCGACGAGTTTCGCGGCGGCGGCGTTGGGCGCGGAGGGTCTGGCTGCGGACGTGACGATGCTGGTCGGCAACGGGTACGTGCCGGGGCACGCGGAGTTGGCGTTGGGGTTGTTGCGGTCGGAGCCGGGGGTGCGGGAACTCTTCGGGGCCAGGTTGGCGGCAGACTGAGGCCATGACGAACCCCTCGATTCTGTACCGCGGTGGCGTGCTGCACTGTCCGGCCGATCCACGTGCGACGGCGTTGCTGGTGTCCGACGGCCGGATCGCCTGGTTGGGTGCGGCCGGTGACGCGCCGCGCGCGGATGTGGTGGTGGAGCTGGACGGGGCGTTGGTGACGCCGGCGTTCGTGGACGCGCATGTGCACGCCACCGACACGGGGCTGGTGTTGTCGGGTCTGGATCTGTCGTCGGTGCGGTCGGCGGGTGGGTTGCTGGACGCGGTGGCGGTGTTCGCGGCGGGTCTGCCGGGTGACGCGGTGGTGCTGGGGCACGGGTGGGACGACTCGACGTGGTCGGTGCCACGGTTGCCGGACGCGGCGGAGTTGGGGCGGGCGGCGGGTGGTCGGCGGGTGTATCTGTCGCAGGCGTCGATGCATTCGGCGTTGGTGTCGCAGGCGTTGTTGGCGGCGTGTCCGGAGGCGGCGGGGGTGCCCGGTTACGACGGGTCGGGCTGGTTGCGGCGGGACGCGCACCATGTGGTGCGGGCGGTGGCGCGGGGGTCGGTGACGCGGGCGCAGCGGGTGGCGGCGCAGCGGTTGGCGCTGGAGCATGCGGCGTCGTTGGGGGTGGCGGCGGTGCACGAGTGTGGTGGGCCGGAGATCTCTGACGAGGACGACTTCACGGGCCTGTTGGCGTTGTCGGGTGCGGGGGTGCCCGAGGTGTACGGGTTCTGGGGTGAGTTGTCGGGGGCGGCGCGGGCGCGGGAGTTGGGTGCGGTGGGTGCGGGGGGTGACCTGTTCGCGGATGGTGCGTTGGGGTCGCGGACGGCGCACGTTTCGCGGCCGTACCTCGACGGTGACGGGTGCGGGCACGGGTACGTGTCGGCGGAGCAGGTGCGCGATCACCTGGTGGACTGTGCGGCGCACGGTATGCAGGGCGGTTTCCACGCGATCGGTGATGCGGCGATCTCCACGGTGCTGGACGGGTTCGCGGCGGCGGCGGCGGAGCTGGGTACGGACCGGGTGCGGGCGGCCCGGCACCGGGTGGAGCATGCGGAGATCATGAGTAAGCGGTTGATCGCGGGGTTTGTGGAGTTCGGTGTGGTGGCGTCGATGCAGCCGGCGTTCGACCGGTTGTGGGGTGGTGCGGGCCGGATGTACGAGGCGCGGTTGGGGTTGGAGCGGTCGTTGGCGTCGAATCCGTGGGGGTCGATGCATTCGGTGGGGGTGGCGTTGGCTTTCGGGTCGGATTCGCCGGTGACGCCGGTGGATCCGTGGGGGTCGGTGCGGGCGGCGGTGGCGCATCACAGTCCGGCGCAGCGGATGAGTGTGCGGGCGGCGTTCGCGGCGCACACCCGGGGTGGGTGGCGGGCGGTGCGGCGGGACGACGAGGGTGTGCTCGCGCTGGGGGCGCCGGCGACGTTTGCGGTGTGGGAGACCCCGGCGGGGGTGCAGGGGGGTCTGCCGGTGTTGCAGGCGGCGGATCCGGAGGTGCGGGGTGCGGACGATCCGACGCCGTTGCCGGTGTGTCGGCGCACGGTGTTGCGCGGTGAGGTCATCTATGGGGAAGGCGTTTCGTGACGGGCAAGCTTGACCTGGATCCGGTGCTGGTGGCGCGGGCGCGGGAGTTGGCGCGGCGGGCGGGGCGGCCGGTGGTGGAGTTGGCGCGCAGCCACACGACGGTGTCGGTGGAGCGGGCGGTGTTGCGGTTGGCGGGGGTGGTGGGCGCCGACCCGGATGGGATTCCGTGGGTGAACCGTCTGGTGGAGGCGGTGGTCGCGGATGTGGGCCTGGGGCACGGGGTGGCGGTGCCGGTGTTCGACGCGCTGGTGCGGGAGGGCGTGTCCGATGTGACGGTGCTGGCGCAGAAGGCGGCGGCGGGGTCGGTGCGGTTCGAGGTGCCGGTGGGGAAGGCGGCGACGGTGGCCCGGCGGGCGGCGCGGCGGGCGGTCGCGGCGGGGGTGCGGTCGGTGGATCGGCGGCGGGTCGAGCGGGAGCGTCTGGTACGGCGGTACGGGGATCCGGCGCGGCGGCCGTGGATCTATCTGATCGTGGCGACGGGGGACATCTACGAGGACATTCCGCAGGCGCAGGCGGCGGCGCGGGCGGGGGCGGACGTGATCGCGGTGATCCGGTCGACGGGGCAGTCGTTGCTGGACTATGTGCCGGAGGGGGCGACGCGGGAGGGTTTCGCGGGGACGTACGCGACGCAGGAGAACTTCCGGCTGATGCGGGCGGCGTTGGATGAGTCGTCGCGGGAGTTGGGTCGGTATGTGCGGTTGACGAACTACGCCTCGGGTCTGTGCATGCCGGAGATGGCGACTCTGGCCGGTCTGGAGCGTCTGGACATGATGCTCAACGATTCGATGTACGGGATTCTGTTCCGTGACATCAATCCGGTTCGTACGTTCGTGGACCAGCGTTTTTCGCGGCAGGTGCACGCCCGCGCGGGGATCATCATCAACACCGGTGAGGACAATTACCTGACCACGGCGGATGCGGTGGACGAGGCGCACACGGTGACGGTGTCGCAGTTACTCAACGAGTATTTCGCGCACGAGGCGGGGTTGGCGGACTGGCAGTTGGGGTTGGGGCACGCGTTCGAGATCAACCCGGATGTGCCGGAGTCGTTGCGGTTGGAGTTGGCGCATGCGTTGTTGGCGCGGGAGTTGTTTCCGGACGCGCCGTTGAAGTGGATGCCGCCGACGAAGCACATGACGGGGGACGTGTTCCGGGGGAATCTGCTGGACGGGTTCTTCAACCTGGTGGGTGCGCTGACGGGTCAGGGGATCCTGTTGGTGGGGATGATGACGGAGGCGGTGGTGACGCCGTGGTTGTCGGATCGGGACATCGCGTTGCAGAACGTCCGTTACGTGCTCGGTGCGGCTGGTGGGCTGGGTGAGGACTTCGTGCCGGCGCCGGGCGGCTTCATCCAGCAGCGGGCCAACCGGGTGCTCGGTGAGGCGGTGGATCTGTTGGAGCGGATCGGGGAGCAGTCGTTGTTGACGGCGATTGCCGAGGGCACGTTCGGGATCATGAAGCGGCCGGCGGACCGGGGTAAGGGCCTTGACGGGGTGGCGGCGCACGAGGCCGACTACTACAACCCGGCCACGGAGATCCTGGAGCGGGCGTCGTGAGTGGCGGGACGATCGTGCGGCCGTACGGGGACACCACGGGTGACGGCATGGTGCAGGTGTCGTTCACGTTGCCGGTGCCGCATGACAGGCGGGCCGAGGGGGCGGCGGTGCAGTTGGCGAACCGGATGGGTGTCGATCCGGCGATGCTGGTGCACGCCAAGCCGATCGGGGACGGGTTCACGTTCTTCGTGGTGTACGGGCGGGTGAACCACCTGGTGGATCTGGGTGCGGTGCAGGTGGTGGAGCGTGACTTCCCGTTGTTGGGGGCGAAGGAGGTCAACGCGGTGGTGAAGCAGCGGTTGCGTCGGAAGCTGTCGGTGGTGGGGGCGTGTATCGGCACGGACGCGCACACGGTGGGCATCGACGCGATCCTGAACGTCAAGGGTGTGGCGGGGGAGAAGGGCCTGGAGTACTACCGGGAGTTGAAGGTCACCAATCTGGGTGCGCAGGTCAGTGTGCCGGAGTTGGTGGAGGCGGCCCGGGTGGAGCGGGCCGACGCGGTGCTGGTGTCGCAGGTGGTGACGCAGCGCGACGCGCACCTGCACAACACGCGGGAGATGTCGGCGGCGTTCCGGGAGGCGATGCCGGCGGGGAAGCGGCCGTTGCTGATCGTCGGTGGGCCGCGGTTCGACGAGTCGATGGCTGACGAGTTGGGGGTGGACCGGATCTTCGGGCGGGGCACCACTCCGGGTGTGGTGGCCAGTTACCTGGTGCACGCGTTGATCACGAGTAAGAGGGCGAAGGTATGAGTGACGCACGGCTGGGGTTGACGGTGGTGCACCGGCGGTACGTGCCGTATGCGCATGCCCATTACGCGGGGAACCTGGTCGACGGGGCGTACGTGTTGGGGTTGTTCGGGGATGTGGCCACGGAGGTGTGTATCCGCACCGACGGTGACGAGGGGTTGTTCGCGTCGTACGCGGACGTGCAGTTCCGGGCGCCGGTGCGGGCGGGTGACGTGGTGGAGGTGGTCGCCACCGTCTCGCGGGTCGGTGCCCGTAGTCGTGGCATCGACTTCGAGGCGCGGGTGGTGTGCCGGGGTCGTCCGGATCGGGGGGAGTCGGCGGCGGAGGTGCTGGTCGAGCCGGTGGTGGCGGTGACGGCCAGGGGCACGGTGGTCGTGCCGTCGGCGGTGTGAGGGTCGCGGCGGCGTGAGGGTCGCGGTCTGCGCGGACGTGGGGTCCACGTACACGAAGGTGGCGGTGGTGGATCTCGACGGTGGTGGGCTGGTGTCGGTGGGGTCGGCGCCGACGACGGTCGGCACGGACGTGCTGCACGGTCTCGACGCCGCGGTGGGCGCGGCGACGGCGGGGCTTCGGGTGCGGGGTGCGCCGTGGTGGGTGTGTTCGTCGGCCGGTGGTGGTCTGCGGTTGGCGGTGGTGGGTTACGAGCCGTTGGTGACGGCGCAGGCGGGTCGGCGGGTGGGTCTGTCGGCGGGGGCGCACGTGGTGCACGTGGCCGCGGGGCGGTTGGGTCGGGCCGGGGTGGCGGCGTTGCGGGCGGCGCGTCCGGATGTCGTGCTGCTGGTCGGTGGCACCGATGGTGGGGACGCCGACACGTTGGCCCACAACGCGACCCGGTTGGCGCGGGCCCGGTGGCGGGTGCCGACGGTGCTGGCGGGCAACGTGGCGGTGCGGGACGAGTTGGGGGCGTTGCTGGCGGGGGCGGGGGTGCCGGTGACGGTGGCCGACAACGTGCTGCCCCGCATCGGGGTGCTCGCGCCGGCGTCGGCGCGGGCGGCGATCCGGGAGGTGTTCCTGCGGCATGTGATCGGTGGGAAGCGGTTGTCGCGGGGTTCGCGGTTCGCGCGGTTGGTGCGGGCGGCGACGCCGGATGCGGTGCTGACGGGGGTGGAGGTGCTGGCCGACGCGGTCGGTGGGGACCTGGCGGTGGTGGACGTGGGTGGGGCGACCACGGACGTGTATTCGGTGCTCACGCCGGACGAGCGGGCTGTGGGGCCGGGTCGGGAGGTCGCCGGGGCGTTGTGGCGGGCCCGCACGGTGGAGGGGGACCTGGGGGTGCGGTGGAGCGCGCCGGGGGTGGTGCGGGCGGCGGTGCAGGAGCGGTTGGTGTCGTCGTCGGAGGCCGACGGGTTGGGTGTGGCGGCGGCGGCGCGGGCCGCTGATGCGGGGTGGGTGCCGGTGGACGCGGCGGGTCGGGCGGTGGACGTCCGGATCGCGCAACTGGCGGCGACGGTGGCGTTGCGGCGGCACGCGCGGGGCGCGGCGACGGGGGAGCGGGCGGGGCGGGACCTGCGGGATGTGCGGTTGCTGGTGGGTTCCGGTGGGGTGTTGCGGTACGCCGGCCAGGGCGACGCGGTGGGGGTGCTGGGTGCGGTGCTGGCCGACCATGCGGGTGGGTGGCCGTTGCCTCGGGCGGCGCGTCCGGTGGTGGACGGGGAGTACGTTCTCGCGGCGGCGGGCCTGTTGGCCGGTGAGGAGCCGGCGGCGGCGCGGGCGTTGCTGGTGGGTCACCTCGCGAGGTGACGGTGGCGCGGGTAGGTCGTGGCGACACGCCGGTGAGTTCGGGGCGACTCGGCGGGGGCGGGTTGACAAGTGCGGGGGTGCGGCACGTACCGTCTTTGAGTCCTACTACGGGAAGCGGCTGTTGTTCGCTTCGTCCCTTCGTCCGCTGGCCGAGCGACATGATGCACCGCGTCGCGGCGGCCAGGTCCAGCGGGCGGGGGTCGGCGGGGCGGCGCGAACCGGCCGCGGTTACCGGTGTACGGGCAGGGTGAGGTGCACGGCCAGTAGACAACGGCCAGGCGGGGGCAGCCAGTCCGCGTCGGGTCGGTCCGAAGGTCGGCGTGCCGCATCCTCGCCCCACCGGCCGGGAAGGGCCTGGGAGCATCGGGGCGCGGCTCACGCCGCGCCCCGATTTCGTGTCTACCGTCACTCTGGTTGTGGGTTGTGCCCCGCGGGTTCGGTCCCTCTGGGCGGGTGCGGCGGCGGTGGCCGGGTAGCCTTCGGCCCGTGATCCTGCCCGACCCGTCTGTGAGCACCCTCGACCGTGCCGAGCCGGCCCGGTCCGCCGGCGCCGCGCCCCGACTGTTGCCGCTGCCGGTGGCCGTGCTGATGGCGGTGGCCGCGGGGCTGGCGTTGCTGGTCGCGTTCCCCCCGTACGGGTGGTGGCCGCTGGCGCCGGTGGGGGTGGCGTTGCTGGCGGTGGCGACGCACCGGCGGCGGCTGCGCGCCGGGGCGGGGTTGGGGTTCCTGACGGGGGTGGCGCTGTTCGCGCCGCTGTTGTCGTGGACGAACCTGCACACCGGGTACCTGCCGTGGGTGCTGCTGTCGTTGTCGCAGGCCGGTTATCTGGCGCTGCTGGGTGCGGCGGCGGCGTGGGTGTCGCCGTTGGCCGACCGGTGGCGGCTGGGCTGGCCGGTGCTGACGGGGCTGCTGTGGGTGGGGCAGGAGGCGCTGCGGGACCGGACGCCGTTCGGTGGGTTCCCGTGGGGGCGGTTGGCGTTCAGCCAGGACGACTCTCCGCTGCTGCGGGTGGCTGCGCTCGGTGGGGCGCCGCTGGTCACGTTCGCGGTGGCGCTGGCGGGTGGGTTGCTGGCCGCCGCGGTGTGGCGGGTGCCGGGTGCCCGGCGGGCGCCGCGGGCGGGGGTGGTTGCGGTGGCCGGGTTCGTGGCGGCGGTGGGGCTGCTGGTCGCGGTCACGCTGGTGGTGCCGGTGGGTGCCGCGGGGGCCGGCCGGTCGGTCACGGTGGCGATCGTGCAGGGCAACGTGCCGCGGTTGGGGTTGGACTTCAACGCCCAGCGGCAGGCGGTGCTCAACAATCACGTGCAGGCCACTGTCGATCTGGCGGGGGAGGTGGCGGCCGGTGTGCGGCCCCGTCCCGATCTGGTGGTGTGGCCGGAGAATTCCAGCGACATCGACCCGTTGCGCACCCCGGCGGCCGGGCAGCGGATCTCGGCGGCGGCCGACGCGGTCGGCGCGCCGATCCTCGTCGGCGCGGTGTTGACCGGCCCGGGGCGGGGTCAGGTGCGTAATGCGGGGTTGCTGTGGCGGCCGGGTAGCGGCCCCGACCTGGAGCAGCTGTACGTGAAGCGGCATCCGGTGCCGTTCGCCGAGTACGTGCCGATGCGTGGGGTCGCCCGGATGATCAGCAAGGAGGTCGACCGGGTGCGGTCGGACTTCGTCGCCGGCACCGAGCCGGGGGTGCTGCGCGCCGGGCCGGTGGTGCTCGGCGACGTGATCTGTTTCGAGGTCGCCTACGACGGGGTGGTTCGGGACACCGTCACCGGCGGGGCGCAGTTGCTGGTGGTGCAGACCAACAACGCGACCTTCAACGTGGCGGAGGCCCGTCAGCAGTTGGCGATGGTGCGGTTGCGGGCGGTGGAGCACGGCCGGCCGGCGTTGATGGCCTCGACGGTCGGGGTGTCCGGGTTCGTCTCCCCGGACGGGCGGGTAAGCGACGCCACGGGGTTCAACACCGACGCGGTGGTGGTGCGGCAGGTGCGCCTCGCCGACGGGCGGACCGTGGCCACCCGGGTCGGGTGGTGGCCGGAGGTGCTGCTGGCCGGGTTGTGTGTGGCGGCTCTGGTGGGCGCGGGTGTGGTGCGTCGGCGGCGGGTGGGGACTCTCGGGTAGGGCGCGGTAACCGGTGGAGGGGAGCAGTGGTGGGCGAGGCGACGGACACCCGCACACGCACGACCGGCCATCCGGGGGTGGGGCGGGTGCTGGTGGTGATTCCGACCTACAACGAGGCCGACAACGTCAGCACGATCGTCGGGCGGGTGCGGCGGGCCGCTCCCGGGGTGGAGATCCTCGTCGCCGACGACAACAGTCCCGACGGCACCGGGGTGGTCGCCGACGCCCTGGCCCGCGCCGACGGGCAGGTGCACGTGCTGCATCGGGAGGGCAAGCAGGGCCTCGGTGCGGCGTACCTGGCGGGTTTCGCGTGGGCCGCCGAGCGTGGCTACGACGCGGTGGTGGAGATGGACGCTGACGGTTCCCACGCGCCGGAGGACCTGCCGAGGTTGTTGGACGCGGCTCGGGACGCGGATGTGGTGATCGGGTCGCGGTGGACGCGTGGGGCGCGGGTGGTGAACTGGCCGTTGCGGCGGTTGCTGCTGTCGCGGTGCGGGAACCTGTACGCGCGGTTGGCGTTGGGGATGCCGGTGTCGGACGCCACGGGCGGTTACCGGGTGTACCGGTTGAGTGCGTTGGCGGAGATCGATCTGGGGTCGGTGTGTTCGCAGGGGTACTCGTTCCAGGTGGAGCTGTCCCGGTTGGCGCACCGGGCGGGGGTGCGGATCGTGGAGGTGCCGATCACGTTCGCGGAGCGGGAACGCGGTGACAGCAAGATGAGTCCGCTGATCGTGGTGGAGGCGTTGTGGCGGATCACCGGGTGGGCGGTGCAGGACCGGCGGGTGGCGGTGCGGCGCAGCCTGCACGGCACCCCCGACGGTCAGGTGCGCTGGCCGTGAGACGGGTCGTGTCATGCTGGACGGGCGGGTCCGTCTCCGTCGGGGTGACGGGGGCCGTCGACCGGATGGGGTGAGATGCGCCGAGGACTGAGGTTCGTGCCGCTGGCCCTGCTGCTGGCCGTGGTGCTGGAGCTGGCGGTGTTCGTGCTCGTGGGCCGGGGGATCGGCTACGGCGCGGCGGTGCTGCTGGTGTTCGTGGCGTCGCTGTCGGGGTTGGTGCTGCTGCGTCGGGAGGGCATGCGGGCGTGGCGGGGTTTCCGGGACGCGGCGCAGTCGGGGCAGCCGCCGGGGCGGCAGGTCACCGACGGTCTGGTGGGGCTGTTGGGGGCGTTGCTGCTGGCGACGCCGGGTCTGGTCAGCGGTCTGGTGGGGGTGCTGCTGCTGGTGCCGCCGGTGCGGGGGCTGGCCCGGGGTGGGGTGCAGCGGGCCGCGGAGCGCCGGGTGTCGTCGATGGTGGCCGGTGACCTGTTCGGTCCGCGTCGGGTGCGGGTGCACCGCGGTGCCCCGCAGGCCGCCGCGTCTGCCCCGCCTGCGCAGCCACAGCAGGAGCCGGTGGTGGTCGACGAGGGTCGGGCCATCGAGGGTGAGATCGTGGAGCCGCGGCAGGGCTGAGCCCGCCGGTGGCGGTCAGGTGGGGTGGCGTGCCGTCCAGTGGTGTTCCTGGGCGAGGCGGCGCAGTGCCCCTGACGCGCGTTCCATGAGGATGGTGCCGAGGACGACCCGTTCGACGATCTCGTCGCGGGGCAGTTTGTCGTCGATGGCGGCGACTTCGGTGGCGGCGATGGTGTCGACCGCGTCGGCGTAGGGGTTCAGCAGCGCGGTGACGGAGTCGTCGTTGTCGACGGGCGGTGCGCCGGAGGCCCGTAGGCCGGCCAGGGCGGTCAGGACGGCGGCGAGTTCGTCCCGGGCCGGTGCATCGTTGCGGACCTGCCAGCCCCGCTGGTCGAGGAAGGCGTCGACGGCGCTGATCGCGCGGGTGCCGGCGGTGGTGTGGGCGCCGGTCTCGGCGAGGGCGTGGTGGGCGATGCCGAGGACCTCGTGCAGGGGTACGTCCTCGTCGTCGATGGCGTTGCACACCCGGCGGCTGGCGTCGACGCTGAGCCGGCCCGTTTCGATCAGCGCGCGGACCAGTCGCAACCGGCGGACGTGGGTGACGTCGTAGCGGGCCTGGTTGGCGGCGGTCGGGGTGCCTTTGGGCAGCAGCCCGACACGCAGATACCACTTGACGGTCGCGGTGGGCACGTCGGTGGCGCGGCTCAGTTCGGACAGGCGCATGGGGAGAGCCTACTCGACACAGAGAGCGGAGAGCAGTACTCTCCATTCCATGGTGAGAATACTCCTGGTGGGGGCGACCGGCGGGACCGGTCAGGCGGTGCGGGTCATGGCCGGCCCTGCTGGCCATGACGTGGTTGCCCTGGTCCGCGACCCGGCGGTGACCCGGCTGCCCGACGCCACGGTGGTCAACGGCGACGCTCGCGACGTCGCCGCCGTCAGCACCGCCCTGGCCGGCGTCGACGCGGTCGTCAGCTGCCTGGGGGTGCGGATCGGCCAGGAACCCGGCACCGTGCGTTCGGAGGGCACCGCCGCCCTGGTGGCCGCGATGCGGGCCGCCGGGGTGCGGCGACTGGTCTGCGTGTCCACCGTCGGGGTGGGCGACAGCGTCGCCGCGCAGAGCCGGCCCGCCCGGCTGCTGTGGCCCCGGCTGGTCGGGCGGGACCGGCTAGCCGAGGCCGAGCGGGCCGAGGCGGCGGTGCGCGGCAGCGACCTGGAGTGGACCCTCGTGCGCCCGACGCGCCTGGTCGACGGCCCCGACAGCCGGGTCGCCACGGGTGTCGACGTGGCGACCGGGCTGCGGTCGCAGGTGTCGCGTACGGCCCTGGCCCGCACCCTGCTCGACATGGTCGGCACCGGTGCGCACCTGCACCGGTGCGTCACCGTCACCGGGGCCTGACGGTCGAACACGACGAGAGCCCCCGGGCGGTCACCCGGGGTCTAGTCGCACGGACGGTCAGGCCCGGCCGCGCCGGGTGCGGACCTCCTGGAGCCGCTCGGCGAGGATGTCCTCCAGCTCGGCGATCGAACGCCGTTCCAGCAGCATGTCCCAGTGGGTGCGCGGCGGCTTGGCCTTCTTCTGCTCCGGTTCGCTGCCGTCGACCAGCCGGGCGACGCTGCCGTCGAACTTGCACTCCCAGGTCGTGGGGACCTCGGCGTCGACGGCGAACGGGACCTCGAACTGGTGGCCCTTGGCGCACAGGTACTCGCGGGTCTGACGCGGCGCGAGCTCCGTGTTGCGGTCGGATTCGTAGCTGACCGCGCCCAGTCGGCTACCGCGCAGCATGCGCTCGCCCATGATCGAATTCCCCTCGTTCGTGGTGCTGGTCTTCTCGGTGTAACGGTCCGTTTCCACCGGGCCATTCCCGACCGCGCGCGTCGCCGCGCCCACGGTGGGCCCTGACAAGGGTAACCGGCCACGGCAGCGGCCCGGCGGACCGTCACGACACCGGGGTCGGCGGCAACGGCAGCGGCAGCCCCGGCAGGCCGTCGATGCTCGTGGCCACATGCTCCTTGCCGGCGAAGTAGGCGCCGAGGGAGGCGTCGTCCTCCCGCGCGAACCGCCTGCCGTGCAGGTCACGGTCACCGTCGTAGATCATCGTCGGCACCGCGTAGCCGCAGGTGTCGCGGACCAGGTCGGCGGTCACCACCACGACCGCGCGCAGCCCGTGCAGGCCCGCGTCGATGTCGGGGAACCGGGCCAGCAGGCCGGGGAAGCGGGGATCGTCACGGAACACCGGCTCGCCGCGCCCGTGCACCCGCACGATGTTCGGCGGGCCGGTGAACGCGCACCACATCAGGGTGATGCGGCCGTTCTCCCGCAGGTGGGCGATGGTCTCGGCGTTGCTGCCGGCGAAGTCGAGGTAGGCCACCGTCCGGTCGTCGAGGACCGCCCACGAGCCCCGCAGGCCCTTCGGGGACAGATTGATGGTGCCGTCGCCGGCCAGCGGCGCCGTGGCGGTGAAGAACATCGGCTGCTCCTCGATGAAGGTGCGCAGCCGTCCGTCGATACGCTCGTACGTCTTACCCATCCCCCCATCATCGTCGTCCCGCCACCCCGACCGCTGCTCCGTCCCATCAGACGTCGAGGACCCGGCCGGTGGGGAGGAACCCGGCGGTCCCGGCCGGGCCCCTCCCCACCAGCCGCCGGCTGGTCGACCTGGGCGAACTGCCGGCTCCACGAATTCCACCAGAAACGGATCGTCGGGCGGCACTACCAGCTGGTGCGCCCACCCATACGATTCGGTGCGTGGACACAGTAGATCTACGGCTCGTGCTCGGCGTCGCCGACGGCGCCGAACTCCCGGCCCTCGCCCAGCGGCTCGGGCTCGGTGAGACGGCCGTGCGTAAGCGGCTGCGCCGGCTCTGCGGTTCCGGTGCGAACCCGTGGCTGCGCCGCACCGGCACCGACTACCACCTCACCGACCGGGGCCGGGACGCGCTCGGTGCCGTCGGTGAGGCGGCCGCCGCGGGCGCAGCGGTCTGCGACCTCGTCGGTGTCGACGTGCTGCCGATGCGGCACGTCCGGGTGGTGACCGCGGTCCTCGGGAGCGGATCGATCAGCGGCGCGGCCCGACAACTGGGGTTACCACAACCGTCGCTCAGCGCCCAGGTGACCCGGATCGAACGACGTTTCGGTACCGAGCTGTTCCAGCGGACCCCCGGCGGGGTGTCCGCCGCACCGGCGCTCGTCGAACTGCTGCCCCACCTGCGGCTGCTGGAGAAGGCGCTGTCCCGGCTGTCGGCGACGGGGATGCCCGACGACGATCCGACACTGCCCTGCGACCTGGAGGTGGTCTGCGAGTTCGGGTTCGCCGGGCTGCTCGACGCGCTCCGCGAGGAGGCCATGGTCGACGTGCAGCAGCACATCGTCAGCATCCCCGGCCCGGACTGGGCGCCGCAGATGCTCAGCGCCGACATCTGCGTCTACGCCGACCTGCCCCTGGCCAGCCTCGCCGTGCCGGCGGGATGGGACACCGCTGTCGCGTTCGAGGAACCGGCGTACGTGCTGCTGCCCCCCGGGGTCGGAGTCGACGGGGAGACCGTCGCGCTTCGGGAGTTGGCCGGACACGACTGGCTGACCGGGCCGGCGGGTAGCCGCAACCACCGGTCGGTCCTGGCCGTCTGCCGGGCTGCGGGATTCGCACCCCGGGTCCGGTTCACCGCGCTCAACGGCCCCAGCGGGCGGCACATCCTGCAGGAGGGGGCAGCGGTGGCCCTCACCGGCGCGACGCTGATCCCCGCCGGGGCGCCGCGCACCGTGCGGCTCGCCGAGGACGTCCGGGTCAAGGTGGTGGTCGGCTGGCGGCCCGGTGGCCCCGCCACCACGACCGCCGGATGGTTGGTGCGGTGGCTGCGCGGGCAGCACCTGCGGCGACTGGCCGAACGCCGCCCCGAGCTCCTCGCCGAGCTGCGGGCCGATCCTGCCGGCTGGCCCGGGTACGCCCAGGATTGAGACCCGGGTGGGTCAGGGTGTCGGGCGGGCCGGGGTGAGGCGAGCCAGCGCGGCGGCGAGGTCGCTGACCTGGTCGGCGAGCTGCGCGACCCGCTGCCGGGCCTCGTCCCGGTCGGACTCGGCGGCGCGCAGCCGCCCGGTGAGGTCCGCCAGGCCTGCCTGCGCGGCGGTCGCGGCGGCCCGCGCGGCGGCCAGTTCCCCCTGCAGCGTCTCGTGCCGGCCGGCGAGGGCGGCAAGCTCCTCGCGGGCCCGGTCCGCCTGCGCCACCGCCTGTTCGCGGGCCGCGTCGGCCTGCCGACGGTCCTGCTGGGCGGCGGCGGTCTGGGCGCGCGCCCGCTCCGCCGACGCGTGGGCCTGCGCGGCCTCCGCGCGCAGGCGGTCGGCCTCCGCACGGGACTGTTCGGCCTCCGTCCGTGCCCGGTCGGCGCGCTGCACCGCCTCCGCGGCGGCGCGGGCGGCGTGTTCGGCCTCGGCGCGGGCGGCGTCGCGTTCGCCGGTCAGGTCGGTGGCGCGGCGACGTTCGGCGTCCAGTTCCGTGCGCACGGTGCGTAGCTCGTGACGGGCCGAGTCACGGTCCCGTTCGGCCTGCACCCGTAGCGCCTGCGCGGCGCTGGCCTCCCGGCGGGCGGTGTCCTGGGCCTTCTCCGCCTGCTCGGTGCGGGCGTCGGCCGTCGCGGCCCGCTCCACCGCGCGCTGCGCCGCGTCCCGGGCGGCGTCGCGGTCGGCGATCGCCGCCTGCGTCTGCTGGCGGGCGCGGGCCGAGACGGCGGTGGCGTCCTCCGCGGCCCGCAGCGCCTCGTCGCGTTCGGCCTGCGCCGCGGCGACCTGCGCCGCGGCCTCGGCCCGCGCCTGGGCGAGCTGGCGTTCCACCCCGGCCGGGGACAGCTCGGCGTGCAGCGCCTCGGTGAGGGTCTGCACGACCTGGTCGAGCCGGTCCACCGCCTCCCAGGTGCGGGCCACCTGACCGGGCAGGCCGGGGGCGCTGCGGTGCCGCATCCGGGTGTTGCGGGAAGCCCGCTGGCAGGCGCCGTCGTTGTCCCGGCAGTAGCGGAACGGGCGGCCCGCACCGGCGCGCTGCGGCACCTCACGGCCACAGTGGGCGCAGGGACGGGTGTCGGTGGCGGGCTCGGCGTCCATCGGGGTGCGAGTCTAGTGCCGTACCGTCGCGGCGGTGCGCGCCGTCTCGTCCAGGGTGTAGCGGCGTTGCCGCAGCACGGCCACGACCATCAACGCCGCCGGCAGCAGCCCGAAGCCCCACCGGATCGCGTCGAGCGCGGCGGCCGGCTGGACGACGGTCTGCGTCGCCGTGGAGGCCACGAACCCCCCGGCTGCCAGACACAGGGCGTACGCCCAGGGGCCCAGGGCCGCGCCGGTGGCCTCGGTGGCCGTCCACACCCCGGTGTAGGTGCCCGCCCCCGCCGCGCCGCTGGCCCGGATGACGTCCGGCACCATGGAGAACGGCAGCAGCTGCATGCCGGCGAACGCCACCCCGAGCACCGCCACGGCCGCCACCAGCACCGGCAGCCCGGCCGGGGCGCCGACCGCCAGCACCAGGGAACCGGCGACGAACGCGCCCTGGGCGCTCAGCAGCGCCCGCTGCTTGCCGAACCGGCGGGCCACCGCCAGCCAGACGGGGGTGACCAGCAGCGCCGGCGCGACGAACGCCGCCACCAGCACCGTGGTCAGGCCGGGGCGGCCCAGCTCGTACTCGGCGTAGTAGGGCACCCCGGCGAGCACGAGGTGGGTGGTGGTGGACATGGCCAGGTAGGCGGTCACCAGCGCCCGGAACTGGCGGTCCCGCAGACTGGTGGTCAGGGCCCGCCACCCGCCGGAGTGCCGCGGTGCGGTGGCGGCGGCGAGCTGACGCAACCGGGCGATCCCGACGACCCCGACCAGCATGCTGAGCAGCATCCCCACGGCCAGCAGGACGGCCATCCGCCGGTAGCCCTCGCGGCTGGCGTCGTCGCCGCCGGCCAGCAGCGGCGCCAGCAGGCCGGACACCAGGATGCCCAGGGTCAGCACCACCATCCGGAAGGCCATCAGCCGGGTCCGCTCGTGGTAGCCGATCCGCAGGTCGGCGGGGGTGGCCAGGTAGGGCACCTGGTAGGCGGCGAACAGCAGGTTGCCGGCGACGAACGCCACCGCCACCCACGCGGCGGCCGACGCGCCGGTCAGTCCGCCCGGCACCGCGAACAGGCCGGCGAAGGCCACCGGCAGGACACAGCCGACGAGCAGAAGTCGCCGCCGGTGGCCCCGGCGGGCCTGCTCGACGTCGCAGCGGTGCCCGATCCACGGGTGCAGCAGCACGTCGGCGACCTTGGGCAGCAGCAGCGTCAGCCCGGCCAGCCAGGGCGCGACGGCCAGCACGTCGGTGAGGAAGTACAGCAACAGCAGGCCCGGCACGGTCACCCACACACCCATGCCGACCGATCCGGTGGCGAAGCCGACCAGCGGCCCGCGGGGCAGGTCGACGTCGGTGCGGCCCTGATCGAGACCCGTCATCGCGGCCCTCCCGTCCGGGCGTGCCGCCCGCCTCAATCCAACAGTCGTCGGATTGTAGGGGCAGAATGGCGACATGACCACGCCCCGCCGCCGACCCGGTCGGCCCCGCCGCGACGACGCGCCCCCCACCCGCGAGCGGGTGATCGCCGCCGCCACCGCGCTGTTCGCCCGGCGCGGCTTCGACGCCGTCGGGCTGCGGGAGGTCGCCGCCGCGGCCGGGGTCGACGTCGCCACGGTCTCCCACCACACCGGCACCAAGGCGCAGCTCTACGACGCCTGCTTCGCGCGGGTGTTCGCCGCCGAACGCGACGTGCTCCGGGCCGCCGCCGGCCGGGCCCACGCGGCCCTGGCGGCCGGACCGGCGGCGGCCCGGCAGGCGCTGCACGACCTGGTCGACGTGTTCGTCGACTTCCTGGAAGACCACCCCGAGACCACGGCGCTGTGGCTGCGCCGGTGGCTGGAGCCACAGCGGCACACCGAGCTCGACGCCCGGTACGCGGCACCGCTGTACGACCTGGTCACGCAGTTGTTGACCGCCGCCGCCGAGGCGGGCGCGCTGGCCGAACCCACTCCGCACGTCACGGTGCGCAGCCTGGTGTGGGCGGTGCACGGGCACGTGGTGGCCCTGGCCGCCGGGGTCGGCTCCGCCGCGCGGGAGCGGCGGGAGTTCCGGGCCTTCGTGCACCGCTTCCTCGACGCCCTCTACGGGCCGCGGGCTCTTGACGGGCGGGCCCACGCCGACCATTATCCAACGACTGTTGGATAAGTAGGGAGGGGCGGACGATGCAACCCACCGTGGCGGTCGTCGGTGCGGGCGCGGCCGGCCTGGCCACCCTCAAGGCGCTCGCCGACGCCGGGGTGCCCGCCGTGGCCTTCGAGTCCGGCGACCGGGTCGGCGGCCTGTGGGTGTACGGGGCGCCCGGCTCACCGGCGTACCGCACCCTGCACCTGAACACCAGCAGGTCACGTACCCAGTTCGCCGACCACCCGATGCCGGCGCACTGGCCCGACTACCCCGACCACACCCGCGTCGCCGGTTGGCTCACCGACTACGCCGACCGGTTCGGCCTGCACCAGGCGGTGCGGCTGCGACACACCGTCGACCGGGTGGTCGGCGAACCCGGGGGCCGGTGGACGGTGCACGCCGACGGGCCCGACGGCCCGGTCCAGGTCACCGTCGACGCGGTCGTCGTCGCCAACGGCCACAACCGGGTGCCCAAACCCACCCCGACGTACCCGGGCACCTGCACCGCCCGCCAGCTGCACAGCCACGCCTACCGCGGCCCGGAGCAGCTCGCCGGCCGCCGGGTCCTCGTGGTCGGCGGCGGCAACTCGGCCATGGACATCGCCGTGGACGCCTCCCACACCGCCGAGCGGACCCTGTTGTCGCTGCGCCGGGGCGTCTGGGTGGTGCCGAAGTACCTGCTCGGCCGGCCCTCGGACACCCTCAACGGGGCGCTGGCCCGGCGACTGCCGTGGCGGGTACGGCAGCGGATCAGCCAGGCCATGCTCGCCGCCACCGTCGGCCCACCCGGCCGCTACGGCCTGCCCGCCCCGGCCCACGGCTTCCTGCAGGACCACCCCACCCTTTCCGACGGGCTGCTGTCCCGCCTCACCCACGGCGAGGTCGAGGCCCGCCCCGGCATCGCCCGCTTCGACGGCGACCGGGTCACCTTCACCGACGGCCGCACCGACGAGGTCGACCTGGTGGTGTGGTGCACCGGCTACCAGGTCGACATCCCCTTCCTCGACCCGGCGCTGCTCGGCGACGGCGCGGACACCCTGCCGCTGTACCGGCACGTGTTCCACCCCGACGCCCCCGGGCTGGCCTTCGTCGGCCTGATGCAGTCGACCGGCGCGGCGTTCCCGCTGGTCGAGGCGCAGGCCAAGCTCGTCGCCGCGCAACTCGCCGGCACGTACGCGCTGCCGCCGCGGCCCGCGCGGGAGTCCGCCGTGGCCGCCGAACTGCGCGCCGCCACCACCCGGTGGGGCGCACGCCGACCCGCCATGCGGGTCGACTTCGACGCGTACCTGACGCAGCTGCGCCGGGAACTGGCCGTCGGCACCCGACGCGCGACGCGCGACCGGGCTGCCGCCGGACGGTCCCCGCAGGTGTCCCGGTGACCGCCCTCGACGGCCGGCGGGTGATCGTCACCGGCGCCCGCGGCACCATCGGCGGACACCTGTGCGCCGCCCTGACCGGGGCCGGCGCCCGGGTCGTCGGCTTGGACCTGCGCCCCGTCGACGGGGTGGAGGTGCCGGTGCTCGGCTGCGACCTGACCGACCCCGACGCGGTGCCCGCCGCCGTCGCCGCGGCCACCACGCGGCTCGGCGGACTCGACCTGCTGGTCAACAACGCCGGGATCGGTGGGCCCGCCCCGGCCGAACTGCCCCCCGACGAGGTGGTGCGCCGGCAACTGGAGGTCAACCTGCTGGCCGCCTGGCGGACCACGGCCGCCGCGCTGCCCGCGCTGGAGGCCGCCCGGGGACGGGTGGTGTTCGTGGCCAGCCGGATGGCGGTGCTGCCGCTGCCCCTGGCCGCCGCCTACGGGGTCAGTAAACGGGCCCTCGTCGCGTACGCCGACGCGCTGCGCCACGAGGTCGGCACCCATGTCGGGGTGAGCGTCGTCTACCCCAGCATGGTGGCCTCACCGATCCACGACAGCACCGCCGAGGCGGGGCTGTCCCTGCGCGGGGTGTCCCGACCGGAACCGGTGCACGGGGTGGTCGCGGCGATCCTGCGGGCGGCCACGGCCCGGCGGGCGCCCCGCGACGTCGCCACCACCGTCCGGGGCCGGGTCGAGCTGGCCCTGGCCCGGCACGCCCCCGCCCTGGCCGACCGGCTCGTGCGGCGTACGCTCACCGGCCGGATCGCCGCCGGTGACCTCGACGGCGCACCGCTGGCCGCCGGCATGCTCCGCCGCCACCGCGACCTCACCCGCTGACCCGTCAGGCGCCCCCCGGTAGCCGGGCGGGGAAAGTCAGGTCGACCGGAACCCCGGCGGGCAGGTCGACGTCGACCCCACCGTGCGGGCCGGTCACGTGGACCCGCTGCCCGACGGCCGAGGTCAGGCGCACCGTCACCCGCGTCGCGGTCCAGGCCAGTTCCTCGACGGTCAGCCGCCCCGGCAGGGTCACCCCACGCAGCACCCCGGCGTCCAGGCCCGGCAGGCGGGCCGGCAGCAGCCGCAGCAGCCCCGGCCGGGCCTGCACCAGCGACTCGACCAGCACGGCGGGCAGCGTGTGCGCGGCGTCGGCGTTGTAGGTCACCCGGCCGGGATTGTGGGCGCTCATCAGGGACCGGAAGAACATGTCCGCCCCGACGATCTTGCGCAGGTTCGCGGCCACCAGGTCACCGTCGCGCAGTCGGGCCGCCGCCAACGCCCGGTGCAGGCTGCCGTGCGCCGACAGGTTCTCGTCGCCGCGGACCGTCAACGCGCGGTGCGCCGCCGCCGCCAGCTCCGGCGTGTCGTCCGGGTTGATCTCGTCCAGCGGCCACACCGGGTAGAGGTGGCTGACATGCCGGTGGTCGTCGTCGGCGCGGTAACCGGGCCACGCCCACTCGGCCAGCGCGCCGCGCCCGTCCACCACGTAGTCGGGCAGCCGCGCCGCCAGCGCCGACCAGCGGTCCTCGCCGGTCAGCGCGGCGGCCAGCGTCAGGGCGTGCCGGGCGGCGGCGACGTCCATCGTGGCGTTGACCGCCGCCGGCACCGGCCGGTCGTCCGGGCCCAGCGGTCCGGTCTCCGCCGAGTACGACGGCACGATCACCAGCCGTCCGTCGTCGCCGGTGACGGTGAGGAACCCGGCGAAGAACTCCGCCACCTCCACCAGCCAGCCGGCCACCTCACCGAGGGGCTCCCCGGTGACCAGATGGTGCTCGTAGAGGGGCAGCAGCAGCCAGTGCGCGCCGGGCAGCCACGCCGCGAACGGCCACTCGGGATGCAGGTGGAACAGGTGCCCGTGTTCGCCGTCGGTGCGGCTGGGGGCCAGCAGCCCGGCCACGCCGTGGACGGCGCGGGCGTTGCGCCGCCAGTCGTCGACCTGGTCGCGGACCAGCCGGGCGTGTGCGGCGGTGACCTCCGGCAACGCCCCCAGGTTCGCTGCGGCCAGTTGCAGGTTCAGGTTCGCGTCGGTGGTGAAGTCACCCGCCCAGGCCGCGTCCCACGAGGCCAGCCACAGCCCGGTCAACCGCGGCGGCAACACCCCGGAGGCGCTGAACAGCAGGTACCGGCCGGCGTGGAACAGCCGTTCCAGCAGCGCCGGATCGAGCCGGTCCGGGTCGGCGGCCTGCCTGGCCAGCAGCTCACCGACGGGCAGCCGCCGGTCCTCCTGTGACACCCCCAGGTCGAGGCTGACCCGCCGGTACGGTTCCGCGTGCGCGGGCAGGTGCCGGGCCAGCAGAGCGGCGTAGTCGGCGTCGGCGTCGGCGAGCCGCCGCTCCCACCGCCCGGTGCGCCACCGCAGGTCGTCGACCCGGTCCAGGACGGTGGTCAGCAGCGCCGGCCCGGCGACCAGCACCCGGTCGCCGGCCGGTTCGGCGTCGCCGCGCACCAGGGTCAGGCCCTCGAAGCCGTACGCGCCGTCCGCGTCGGGGTAGCGGCCCCGCACCCGCAGGAACACCAGGCCGTCGCGGCGGTACGCCGTCACGTCGTAGTCCACGCTCGCCGGGCGGCCCGGCAGGTCACCGGTCGCCCCGACCGTGCACGGCCCCATGTCGAGTTCGGTGACGGCGAGCCGGTCGGCGCGGGAGACGAACGACCGTCGCCGCCCGCCGGACCACTCGGTGCGCACCTCACCGGTGTCGAAGTCCGTGCTGCGCCGGTAGTCACGCACCGGCGGGCCGTCGCCGTCGACGGTCAGCGCGAACCCCGGATGGTACGACTGGGTCCAGCGCAGCGGCCCGTCACCGGCGAGCAGCCGGCCCGCCTCGGCCCGCCGGCCGGTCAGGATCAGCTCCCGGATCCGGGGCAGCAGGGCGGCCAGTTCGGGCGGGCGGGCGTGCCGGGTGCCGTTGGGCAGCACGTACCGGTGGTGGTTGCAGACGATCCGTTCCGCGTACGGCACGCCGTACACCATGATCCCGTACTCGCCGTTGCCGGACAGGAACGCGTCCTCCCAGCTCTCGGCGGGAGCGGTGTCGACGATGCGGTGGGCGGACGCGGGCGGCCCGGACCTCACGGGTGGGCCCCGACCGGCGCGGCGGTGCTGTCCCGCACGGTCAGCCGGGGTGGCAGCAGGGTGGTCCGCGGGACCGGCTCGTCGGCGAGCTTACGCATCAGCAGCGACACCGACTGCTGGCCGATCTCCTCGGCGGGCACCGGCACCGAGGTCAGCATCGGGCTGGTCTGGGCGGCGAACAGGTCGGGGCAGATCGCGACGACGGACACGTCGTGCGGCACCCGCCGGCCGAGACCGGCCAGGGCGGCCAGCACCGGAGCGACAGCCGCCTCGTTCTGCACCATCAGGCCCGTCGTGTCGGGGTGACGTTCCAGCAGGTCCGCCACGGTGCGGTGGATGTCGGCGGCGCCCTCCTCGCAGGGCAGCACCACCGCGTCGACACCGTGGCGGGCGGCGGCAGCCGTCACGCCGGCGACGGTGCGGTGGGCGAAGCCGGTGCCACGCTCGTAGACGGCGGCCGGTGCGCCGAGCAGGGCGATCCGCCGGTGCCCCAACCCGGCCAGGTGGTCGACGCACACCTGACCGGCCCGTTCGAAGTCCAGGTCGACGCAGGTCAGGCCGGTGGTGTCGGCGGGCAGGCCGATCAGCACGCTGGGTCGCCCCAGCTCGGCTAGCAGCGGCACCCGCGGATCGTCGAGTTCCACGTCCATCAGCACGATGCCGTCGACGAGGGCACCGGCGGCGATGCGGCGCAGCCCCGCCGGCCCCTCGTCGGAGGTGAGCAGCAGCACGTCGTGGTCGTGTCGACGGGCGGCGGTGACCACAGCGGTGGCGAACTGCATCACCACGGGCACCTGGATGCCGGAGCGCAGCGGCAGGACCAGGGCGATCACGTTGGACCGGCGGCTGGCCAGGGCCCGCGCGCCGGCGTGCGGGTGGTAGCCGAGCAGCCGGATGCTCGCCAGCACCCGGTTGCGGGTCACCTCGGAGATGGCCCGTTTGCCGCTGAGCACGTACGACACGGTGCTCACGGCGACCCCGGCGTGCCGGGCGACGTCGGTGATGGTGGGCTGGTCGGGCGTGCGTCGCCCGCGGCCGGCCGTCACCGCCGCCCGCCCGCCGCCGGGCGGTCCGCGACCGGGTCGCCCTGCCGCCGGTCCGCGACCGGCCCGCCGTGCACCCGCAGGGCACCGAGCAGGCGCACGTCGCGGGCGGAGCGGCCCACCATGAGGGTGTGCGTGGCGTCCTCGACGACGAGGCCGTCCCGCTCGGCGTCCCACCAGGACAACTCGTCGGTACGCAGGCGCAGCGTCACCGTGCGTCGCTGGCCCGGGTCGAGGGTGATCCTGGCGAAGTCCCGCAGCTGGCGCAGCGGCTGCTTGGCGCGGGAGCGTCGTTGCCGGGTGTAGAGCTGCACCACCTCCACGCCCGGGCGGGCACCGGTGTTGGTGACCTCGACACTCACCTCGACCTCCTCGCCGACCGACGCCGTCCCCGCGCTCACCCGCAGGTCAGCGTAGTCGAACCGGGTGTAGCTGAGACCGTGGCCGAACGGGTACAGCGGGTCACCCCGGTGGTACAGGTAGGTGGCGTCGACGTCGACGATGTCGTAGTCGAGCAGGTCCGGCAGGTCGGCCGCGTCGGCGTACCAGGTCTGGGTGAGCCGGCCGGCGGGGTCGGCGTCGCCCAGCAGCACGTCGGCCAGCGCCGCGCCGTGTTCCTGGCCGCCGTGCGCCGACCACAGCACCGCCGGCACGTGCGCGTCGGCCCATCCGAGCGCGTACGGGTAGCTGCTGGTCACCACGAGGGCGGTGCGCGGGTTCGCGGCCCGGACCGCCCGCAGCAGTTCCTCCTGCCCGCGTGGCAGGGCCAGGTCGAGGCGGTCCTCGGTCTCCCGGCCGTTGACCATCGGGTGGTTGCCCAGCGCCACCACGGCCACGTCCGCGTCGGCGGCCAGCGCGGCGGCCTCGGCCGCACCGTCGACCACCAGGTCGACCGTGAACACGGTCGCGGTGTCCGCGGTGGCGGCGCAGGCGCGCAACCGGCCGCCGTCGTCCACGGTGACGTACCGGTCGGTGGCGAGGTGGTGCAGCAACAGGGTGCCGTCTGGGCGGTGGTGGAAGCGGAACGTCTCCCGCACCACCCAGCCGCCCGGTCCGGGACGGTCGTTGACGAGCGCCCCGTCGTCGTCGGCGCCGACGTGCCGTCCGTTGCCGACGGCCCGCAGCGCCACCGTGTCGCGACCCCAGTCGTACACGTCGAACCAGGCGGCGTCGTCGTCGAGGGTCAGTGGGCCGCCGTCGGCGGTGGCGGGGCAGCCCACGGCGCGTCCGTCGACACGCAGGGCGATCCGGTCGACTCCCGGGTGGGTGGTGACGACGGGCAGCCGCCCGGCGAGGGCTTCGCCCAGGGTCGTCGCGTACGGCAGGGTGCCGCTGTACCAGTCGGTGTGGACCAGGTCGGCGAGGGGACCGAGCACGGCCACCCGCGTCTGCGGGGCGAGGGGCAGCAGCGCCTCGTTGCGCAGCAGCACCACCGACTGCCGGGCGGCCTCACGGGCCAGTTCCCGGTGGGCGGGAGCGTTCACCACCTCGGGCGTCACCCCGGCGAACGGGTCGTCGCCGGGCGGGTCCAGGTCGCCGAGGCGTTCCCGGACGGTGAGGATCCGCCGTACCGCGGCGTCGACGTCGGAGATGTCGAGCAGGCCACGGTCGAGGGCCTCGGTGAGCCGGGTGACGGTGGGTGCGCTGTCGGCGTCGTCCTCGGTGAAGCTGTCGATGCCGGCGCGCAGGGCGGCGGCGAAACCGGTGACGTGGTCGGGCAGGTGGGCCTGCACTCCGGCGATGTTGGTGACGGCCCCGGCGTCGCCGACGACGAGCACGTCGGGCGCGAAGCGGCGCAGTTCGTCGGCGATCAGCGGGCTCAGGTGCGCCGGCACCCCGTTGACCAGGTTGTATGAGGCCATCACGGCCACGGCGGCACCGGCGGCGAGCGGGGCGCGGAAGGCGGGCAGTTCGTATTCGTGCAACACCCGCGGGGGCAGGTCGCTGGAGGTGGTGGCCCGGTCGGTCTCGTTGTTGTAGCCGAGGAAGTGCTTGAGCGTCGGGGCGGTCCGCAGCCGCCGCGGGTGGTCGCCGCGCAGCCCCTGGGCGTACGCGGTGGCGAGTCGCCCGGTCAGCCACGGGTCCTCGGACCAGCCTTCCTCGTTGCGGCCCCAGCGCGGGTCGCGCAGCGGGTTGACCACCGGCGCCCACACGTTCAGGCCGACCTGCTCGGGGTCGGCGTGGTGCTTGGCGCGCACCTCCTTGCCGGCGGCGTCGCCCACGGCCCGCACCAGGTCGGCGTTCCAGCTTGCGGCGAGGCCGACGACCTGGGGGAACACGGTGGCCGGTCCGAGCCAGGCGACGCCGTGCAGGGCTTCGGTGCCGGTGCGGAACGGGCGCAGGCCGAGCCGGGGGACGGGGGCCTGCCACTGGTGCAGCAGGCCGATCTTCTCGGCGGTGGTGAGCCGGCGCAGCAGGTCGTCGACGCGGGCCCGGGACGGGGTGGTGCTGTCGGTCATGGTGGGGTCGCCTTCCGTGTACTCTCCGACCGCCCGGTATCGAAGCGTTTCGACTCGGCGGCGGGGCGAGCGGTGTCGCGTGGTGGGGGTGTCGGCACGACGGTCGGCCCGGACGCAGGCGAAGCGCTTCGACAACCGTGCGAGAACAAGCCGCCCCGATTGCCCGGACGGGACGGCTCGTCTGAGGTTGGCACTGCCGGCCGGTCCGGTCAAGGCTTGCGGCGGCCCGCGTCGGTCAGTGGGCCGGCAGCCGACCGGACTCGATGCCGGCGAGCGCGGCGGTGGCCCCGCCGAGCGCCGCCGCGGTGGGCCCGAGAGTGGACGCGTCGAGCCGACAGCCCCCCGCGCCGGGGGCGTGGGTCCGCGCGGCCAGCTCCGACCTCGCCGCCGGCAGCAGCCAGGGGGACAGCACGGCGAGGTGACCGCCCACCACGACCGCCTCGGGGTTGAGCAGGTTCGCCAGCACCGCCACCGCGTGGCCGAGGTCGCGGCCGATCTCCGTCAGCGCGGCGTGGACGGCGGGGTCGCCCTGCCGGGCCAGCGCCTGGATGCGGTCCAGCTCGGGCAGGTAGTCGGTGACCGGCCCGTCGGCGTCGGCGTCGGGCAGCAGCCGCCCGACCACGGCGGGCAGGCCGGCCAGCGCCGTCAGGCAGCCGCGTCGGCCGCAGCCGCAGGCGGGCCCGGACTCGACGAGACCGACGTGGCCGATCCCGCCGGCGAAACCACGACTGCCGCGCAGGAGCCGACCACCGGCCACCACACCCGCGCCGACGGACGCCCCGCCGGTCAGGTGCACCAGGTCGGTCGTGCCGGCGTACCCGCCGTGGCGGTGTTCGGCCAGCACGGCGAGGTTGGCGTCCGTGTCGACGGCCACGGCGAGGTCGGGTTCGCGCAGCGCCGCACGCAGGTCGGCGGCGAGCGTGACGTCGCGCCAGCCCAGTTCCGTGGCCACCGGCACACTCCCGGTGGCGTCGACCAGGCCGGGCACCGCGACGGTCAGGCCGAGCACGGCCCGCCCCTGTGCGGTCAGTCGCGCGGTGGCCCGCCGGGTCAGGGCGGCCAGGGCCGCCACGGTGTCGGCGGGGGAACAGGCCGGGGTGGCGAAGGCCCGCCGCCAGGTGAGCAGCCGGTTGCCGCCCAGGTCGACCGCGGCGAGGACCAGCTCGTCGGCGGCGATCTGGGCACCGAGCGCGGCGTACGGTTCGCCGTCGAGCACCAGCATGGTGGCGGGTCGGCCGACGCGGTTCTCGGTGAGCCCGGTCTCGCGCAGCAGCCGCCGGTCGATCAGCTCGGTCACCAGGCTGGACACGGTGGCCTTGTTCAGGCCGGTCCGCGCGGCGATGTCGGCGCGGGAGCAGGGGGCGTGCAGCCGGACGTGGCGCAGCACCACGGCCCGGTTGGTGACCCGCACGTCGCCGAGGTCGGTCGGCTGGGGTTCGGTGTGGATGCTGATCACGATCTGTCCGTTTCCTGCGCCGACGGTGCGCGGTCCCGAGGAGGGGTGCGCCACCATCATCGCCTACCGGAGCGGACCGGCCCCTCGGCCGGTCCACCCTGTCCTGTGCGACGGATGACCGTCTCCTGAATGTTCGGTGGGATCCCCAACTAACTCTAGCGGGGGTCCGGCCCCATCCGGGCGGCACCCGTCCCGTCCAGTGCGGGTGCCGCCCGGGTGGTCAGCCCGCCTCGGAGAACAGACCCTCGACGGACCGAACGGTCACCGCCCCACCATTGAGCAGCAACCGGGCCGGGAGATCGGCGTCGCCGACCCCGGCGAGCACCAGCTGCCCCACCTGCAGCGGCCCTCGCGTCCACACCCGCAACTCGTCGCCGTCGCGGACCGCCTCGATCTCGGTGTCACCGTCGACGTCGTGCACCACCGTCCGGCCGTCGACCGCCCCCCAGCAGACCAGGGTGACGTCGCGGAACGGGCCCTCGGCGACGGTGTCGGCGGTCTCCACCAGCGGCAGCAGCGTGCCGTGGCGCACGTACAGCGGCATCCGCTCCAGCGGAACCCGGACGCGCAGGTGCTGCCCGCCGCGGTGTCGGTGCCCGGTGGCGGCGTCGACCCAGTCGTCGCCGACGGGCAGATACACGTCGCGTTCCCCGGACGGGTCGACGACGGGGGCGACCAGCAGGTCCTCCCCGAGGCGGTACTGCAGGTCGGTGGTCCAGGCGGTCGGATCCTGGGGAGTGTCGACCAGCAGGGCACGCATCACCGGGGTGCCGGTGCGGGCGGCCCGCACCGCCGCCGACCACAGGTACGGCATCAGCCGGTAGCGCAGCCGCAGCGCGGCCACGGCGTGCCGCTCGGCCTCGGCGGGAAACTCCCACGGCAGGCGACTGGTGGTGCCGTGCAGCCGGACCAGCGGAGACAGCGCGCCGAACTGGGTCCAGCGCACGTACAGGTCCGGTTCCGGGGTGCCGTGGAAGCCGCCGGTGTCGTGGCTCCAGAACGGCACTCCGGACAGCCCGTGCGACAGGCCGCCGCGCAGGGTGGAGGCCAGGCCCGGCCAGGTGGCGTTGACGTCGCCGCTCCACTGGACGCTGTGCCGTTGCCCGCCCAGATAGGAGGATCGGGCCCACACCGTACGGTGCCCGGCCACCTCCTCGGTCACGGCGGCGACCACGTCGTTGAACAGCAGCGCGTACACGTTGTGCAGTTCGACGCCGGTCATCCCGTTGTGGGCGACCGCGTCGGCGGGCACACCTTCGGCGAAGTCGGTCTTGAACACCGCGACGCCCTGCTCCAGCAGGGGCCGCAGCAGGCCGGTGAACCACTCGACGGCGGCGGGGTTGGTGAAGTCGACGATGGCGCAGGGCGGGTAGCTGCCGTGCCACACGTCCGCCACGTACGGGGAGCCGTCGGGTCGGCGCAGGAAGTATCCGGCCTCGGCGGCCTCGGCGTAGCGGGGGCTGTCGGTCATCAGGTACGGATTCATCCACAGGCACACCCGGAACCCCTGCTCGCGCAGGGCGGCCAGCATGCCGTCGGGGTCGGGGAACGCCTCGGCGTCCCAGCGCATGTCCGACCAGCGGCCGTCGACCTGCCAGTAGCAGTCCAGGTGCAGCACGTCGCAGGGGATGCCGCGTTCGCGGACGAGGCGGGCCCGCTCCAGCACCCGCTGCTGGCTGTCGGGGAAGAAGCCGGAGGAGATCCAGGCCCCGAACGCCCAGCGCGGCGGCAGGTACGGCCGGCCGGTGAGCGTGTCGAAGCGGTCCAGGATCTCGGCGGGGGTGGGGCCGGCGAGCACGTAGTAGTCGAGCAGGTCGTCGGGGACGAGGATCTGCACGCTGCTGTGGGTGGACTGGCAGACGTCGAACTGCACCGGCAGGCCGCTGTCGACCAGCACCCCGTAGCCGCGGTTGGACAGGTAGAACGGAACGTTCTTGTGGGACCGGTCCGACTCCCCGCCGAAGGCGTCGAAGTTCCACATCAGGGCCCGCTGGCCGCGCTTGTCCAGCGGGGTGAACTTCTCGCCGAAGCCGACGAACCGCTCGTCGCCGGGGGCCACGAAGCTCTCGTGCCAGGCGACGGTCGTCCCGTCGACGGTGGAGCGGCCGAACGGCAGGGTGCGGCGCCGGCCGCTGATGTCGCGGGTGCCCGGGTCCTGGCGCAGCAGCTCCCGGCCGTCGGGACGCAGGAACCGCAGGTGCCACGGGTCGAGCCGGATCTCGGCGACCAGCGAGCCGGCGTCGACGCGCACCGTCGCGTCGTCCACGGTGACCGTGGCGGGGTGGTCACCCGGCCGGACCAGCGGCAGCACGCGGGCCGAGCGGCTGCGGGCCTGCGGGTCCTCGGCGAGACGTACCCGGATCACGCCGTCGCCGGCGGAGTCGACCCGCACCACGGTGCTCGCCCCGTCGGAGAGGGTGGCCTTGACGGTGACCCCGTGCGGGTCGGTGCCGACGATCTCGGCCCGGCCGACGAGCGCGGAGCCGTCCTCACCGGGGCCCCGCACCGGCAGGTCGGGCGGATCGGCCACGAAGGTCTCGTACGGCACCAGCGGCGGGCGGTAGGGCATCGGCGTCTCCTCGAACAGCGGTTCCGGCGGCACCGATAGTTTCTTTAACTTCCCAACGAACTGTCAACGACTCTTACCGTCGCGCTCGCGAACCACCAGCGTTGACATGCCCCGACCGGCTTCCTAGTTTGATCACCTATCAAACAAACCTGGATGGTGGATCATGATTGGTGACGGTCGGCTCTGCTATGGCGGCGACTGGAACCCCGAACAGTGGCCCGCCGAGGTGTGGGCCGAGGACATCGACCTGATGCGGCGGGCCCAGGTGAACCTGGTCACCGTCGGCGTGTTCGCCTGGTCCCGACTGGAACCCACCCCCGGCCGGTACACCTTCGACTGGCTCGACCGGGTCCTCGACCTGTCGCACGACGGGGGGATCCGGGTCGCCCTGGCCACCCCCACCGCGTCCCCGCCACCCTGGTTCTCCCTGGCCCACCCGGACGCGCTGCCCGTCACCGCCGACGGCGTGCGCCTGCACCACGGCAGCCGCGACACCTACTGCGCCGCCGCGCCCGCCTACCGCGAGGCCGCGCGGCGCATCGCCGGCGCCCTCGCCGACCGGTACGCCCACCACCCGGCCCTGGCCCTGTGGCACGTGCACAACGAGTACGGCACCAGCTGCCACTGCGAACACACCGCCAGGGCGTTCCGCCGCTGGCTGGCCCACCGTCACGGCACCCTCGACGCCCTCAACGACGCCTGGACCACCAGCTTCTGGAGCCAGCACTACACCGACTGGGCGCAGATCACCACGCCCCGCGCCACCCAGTACCTGGCCAACCCCGGTCAACTGCTCGACTTCCGCCGGTTCTGGTCGGACACCCTGCTCGCCGCGTACACCGAGCAACGCGACCTGCTGCGCGCCGCCAACCCGGCCGTGCCCGTCACCACCAACCACGTCCTCGGCGACTGGGTGCCCGTCGACCACGCCCGCTGGGCCGCCGAGGTGGACCTGGTGGCGATCGACCACTACCCCGACGCGGTCGACGGCGGCGCCGAGGAACAGACGGCCCTCGCCGCCGACCTCGCCCGCGGCTGGGCCCGGCACGGCGGTACACCGGGCTGGCTGCTCATGGAGAGCGCCCCCAACCAGATCCACACCGCCGGCCGGATGCACACCAAGGAACCCGGGCGGATGCTGCGGCACAGCCTCGCGCACGTCGCCCGGGGATCCCGGGGTGCCATGTTCTTCCAGTGGCGGGCCCCCGTCGGCGGCGCGGAACGCTTCCACTCCGCCCTCGTCCCGCACGCCGGCCCGGACAGCCGGGTCTTCCGCGAGGCCGTGGAACTGGGCGGGCTGCTGGCCGACCTCGCCGAGGTCGACGGCCCCGTCGAGACGTCGATCGCGTTGGCCCGCGACGCCGGCAGCGACTGGGCGCTGCGCCACCCCGGCATGCCGTCGCCCCGACTCGACCACGACACCGAGGTCGCCGCCGCGCACCGGGCGCTGTGGCGGGCCGGGTACGCCTGCGACGTCGTCGTCCCCGGCGACCGGCTCGACGGGCACCGGCTGCTCGTGCTCCCCGCCCTCTACCTGGTCCGCGACGCCACCGCCGGCTGGGTTCGCGACCACGTGGCAGCGGGCGGGCACCTGCTGGTGACGTACCTCAGCGGGGTGGCCGACGAGCACGCCCGGGTCCGTCTCGGCGGCTACCCCGGTGCCTTGCGAGACCTGCTGGGCGTCCGGGTGGAGGAGTTCCACCCGCTCGCCGCCGACGACCGGTTGCCGCTGACCGGCGGCGGGACGGCGCGGCTGTGGTCCGAGACGGTTCGGCTGGCCGGCGCGCGGGCGGTGTCGACGTACGTCGGCGGGGTGCTCGACGGACTGCCGGCCGTCACCCGGCACGACCGGGGTGCTTCGACCATCTGGTACGTCTCGACCCGTCCCGACGACGACACCCACGGCCGGCTGCTGACCCAGGCGGCCCGGGTGGCCGGGGTCACACCCACCTGTCCCGGCGCGCCGCCGGGGGTGGAGGCGGTCCGCCGCCGCAGGGACAGAGCGAGCTGGTTGTTCCTGCTCAACCACACCGACCGACCGCAGCAGGTACCCGCCGCCGGGGTGGACCTGCGCACCGGCGCACCCGTCGAACGGGTCCGGCTCGACCCGGGTGGTGTCGCCGTGCTCCGCGAGACGGCCGGCTGAACCGGGCCGCCGCCGCCTCCCGGCGCGCGCTACGGTGGATCGGGAGGTGACTGCGGGTGTACGCGTGGGAGGCGGCGGTCGAGGCGCAGATCCGCGCCGCCCAGGAACGCGGCGACTTCGACGGCCTGCCCGGGGCGGGTAAACCCATCCCGGGTCGCGACCTGCCCTACGACGAGTCGTGGTGGATCAAGAGCCTGATCGAACGGGAGAAGCTGCCCGGTGATCTGCTGCTGCCCACCCCGTTGCAGCTTCGCCGCCGCATCGAGCGGCTGCCCGACGAGGTGCGCGACCTGCCCACCGAGCAGTCCGTGCGGGCGGTCGTCGCCGACCTGAACACGCAGATCATGGCCTGGCTGCGTACGCCCACCGGCCCCCGGGTGGTGGTCCGGCCCGTCAACGTCGACGCCGTCGTCGACCAGTGGCGGGAGCAGCGTCGCGGGTCACCGACCGCCTCCGGGGGCCCGCCCGCCGCGCCGCCACGGCGGCCCTGGCGTCCGTTCCGCCGCCGCCCGTCGGCCTGACCAGCAGGCGCCGGGGTCCTCGACGAGGTAGCGGCGCCTCAGCCCCGCGCCGCCCGCCACGTCCAGGACGTACGCCGAGGTCGGCCGGGCATCGTCCCCCGCCCGGTGAGCCATCGCAGCACCTCCGGCGCGGGACCGGCCGGCGCGTCCGGGAACAGCCGCGCCACCACCACGGCGGCCAACTGCGGCGGAATCCGCCACGGCACCCCCAGGCCCCGGACGATGTCGTCGGTGTGCAGCAACGTCTCGGCCACCCCCATCGCCGCGAAGCCCGCCGCGTCGCAGGGGCCGAAGTGCCAGGCCCGTACCTGTGGCCCGGCGGTGTCGACGGCGGCCCGCAGCAGCCCCGCGCCCGCCCGCACCACCTCCAGCACCTCGGCCGGCGTCGCCGTGGGGGAGACCACCAGATCGAACGGCAGGTACCCGTCGGTGGGAGCGCCGGCCACCTGCCCGGCGTAGGCCAGCAGGTCGTGGGCGACGTGGGCGGCGGTGGTCCAGCAGCTCCACTTCAGGCCGCCGGCCGCGACGGTCCAGTCCCGCCCGACCTGCGGGCCCAGCACGGCGAGCATCTCGGACGCCGCCTGCGTCACGTCGTTCCCGGTCGCCACCCACCGACCGTGGCAGCCGCTCGGGTCCGGCGCAACCCCCGCCCCGCCGACCGGCACGCCGATCGCCCCCACGAGACCCCCCGAGCGGTAGGTCGTGGCTCCGCCTCTCGACGTGCCGCATGTCGCGGTGTCCCGACATCGGAAGGCCCCAGGTGCCGCACCTCGCGATAACCCGGCGGCGCGGGCGGTGCCCTGGGCCGTGGCGTGCGGCAGCCGCCGGGACCCCGCGCACCGGGCCGGTCCGGTATCGTCGGCTCGGGGTCGAGAGGCGCTGCGACGGGCGACGCCCGCCACGCTCGACCCGCGAACACCACGACCCAAGGGCGCCTCCGATGATCTCGGAGGCGACGGCATGACTCGACCCGGAACCGGCGGCCCGGCCACGGCAGCTCTGCGGCAGGTGTTCGACGAGCGGATCGCCGTGCTCGACGGCGCGTGGGGCACGATGCTCCAGGGCGCCCGGCTGACCACCGCCGACTACCGCGGAACGGTGATCACCGACGAGCACCCCTACGACGTGACCGGCGACCCCGACCTGCTCAACCTGACCCGACCCGACCTCGTCCTGGACGTCCACCGCCGGTACCTGGCGGCAGGGGCCGACATCACCACCACGAACACGTTCACCGCGACGAGCGTCGGCCAGGCCGACTACGGTCTGGCGCACCTCGTCCACGACATGAACGTGGCCGGTGCCCGGCTGGCCCGACAGGCCGCCGACGAGGTGGGTGGCCGGTTCGTCGCCGGTTCCGTCGGCCCCCTCAACGTCACCCTGTCGCTGTCGCCCCGGGTCGACGACCCGGCGTACCGGACGGTCACCTTCGACCAGGTCGAGGCCGCGTACGCGGAGCAGATCGCCGCCCTCGCCGAGGGCGGCGTCGACCTGCTGCTCATCGAGACGATCTTCGACACCCTCAACGCGAAGGCGGCGGTCGCGGCCGCCCGCCGGGTCGCGCCACAGCTGCCACTGTGGATCTCGGTCACCATCGTGGACCTCAGCGGTCGCACCCTGTCCGGGCAGACGGTCGAGGCGTTCTGGCAGTCGATCGCCCACGCGCAGCCCCTCGTCGTCGGGGTGAACTGCTCGCTGGGCGCGACGGAGATGCGCCCGCACGTGGCCGAGCTGTCCCGACTGGCCGGCACCTACGTGGCCGCGCACCCGAACGCCGGCCTGCCCAACGCGTTCGGCGGCTACGACCAGACGCCGCCGCAGACGGCCGCGTTGCTGGGGGAGTTCGCCACGGCCGGGCTGGTCAACGTCGTCGGCGGGTGCTGCGGCACGTCCCCCGAGCACATCGCCCAGATCGCCCGCACCGTTCGTGGCGCGACGCCGCGCGCCGTGCCCGACGTGCCGGCGGCGACGCGGTTCAGCGGACTGGAACCGTTCACGATCGGCCCCGACACCGGCTTCGTCATGATCGGCGAGCGGACCAACGTGACCGGCTCCGCCCGGTTCCGCCGCCTCGTCGAGGCCGGCGACCACGCCGGGGCCGTCGACGTGGCCCTGGAACAGGTCCGTGGGGGCGCCAACCTGCTGGACGTCAACATGGACGCCGACCTGCTCGACAGCGAGCAGGCGATGACCACCTTCCTCAACCTCATCGCGACCGAGCCCGAGGTGGCCCGCATCCCGGTCATGATCGACAGCTCCCGGTTCAGCGTGCTCGAAGCCGGCCTCAAATGCGTGCAGGGCAAGGGCGTGGTCAACTCGATCAGCCTCAAGGAGGGCGAGGAGACCTTCCTGGCCCAGGCCCGGGTGATCCGCGCCCACGGCGCCGGGGTGGTCGTCATGGCGTTCGACGAGCAGGGCCAGGCCGACACCGTCGAGCGCAAGGTGCAGATCTGCGCCCGCGCGTACGACCTGCTCGTGCACTCCGCGGGCTTCCCGCCACAGGACATCATCTTCGACCCCAACGTCCTGGCCGTCGCCACCGGCATCGCCGAACACAACGGCTACGGCAGGGCCTTCATCGACGCCCTGCCGCTGATCAAACAGCGCTGCCCGGGTGCCCGCACCAGCGGCGGCATCTCCAACCTGTCGTTCGCGTTCCGCGGCAACGACGTCGTGCGAGAGGCGATGCACTCGGCATTCCTGCTGCACGCCGTACGGGCCGGCCTGGACATGGGCATCGTCAACGCCGGTCAACTCGCCGTGTACGAGCAGATCCCCACCGAGCTGCGCGACCTCGTCGAGGACGTGATCTTCGACCGCCGTCCGGACGCCACCGACCGGCTGGTCGCCTTCGCCTCCACCGTCACCGGCGGCGGCACCCGCCGCGAGGTCGACCTGGCCTGGCGCGCCGCGCCTGTCGCCGAGCGGCTGACCCACGCGCTGGTGCACGGCATCACCGACCACGTCGAGGCCGACACCGAGGAGGCCCGGCAGTTGCTGGACCGTCCCCTCGACGTCATCGAGGGCCCGTTGATGGACGGCATGAAGGTCGTCGGTGACCTGTTCGGGGCGGGCAGGATGTTCCTGCCGCAGGTGGTCAAGAGCGCCCGGGTGATGAAACGGGCCGTCGCCTACCTGGAGCCCTACCTGGAGAAGGAGAAGGCCACCGGCCGGGGCCAGGGCAAGGTCGTGCTCGCCACCGTCAAGGGCGACGTGCACGACATCGGCAAGAACATCGTCGGCGTCGTGCTCGGCTGCAACAACTACGAGGTGATCGACCTGGGGGTGATGGCCCCGACCGCCCGGATCCTCGACGCGGCGGTCGCCGAGGGCGCCGACGCCGTCGGCCTGTCGGGGCTGATCACACCGTCACTGGACGAGATGGTGGCCGTCGCCGAGGAGATGCGGGCCCGAGGTCTGCGGATGCCGCTGCTGATCGGCGGGGCCACCACCTCCCGGCAGCACACGGCGGTACGCATCGCCCCCGCGTACGACGGCCCGACCGTGCACGTGCTCGACGCGTCCCGGGTCGTCGGGGTCGTGTCGGACCTGCTGGACCCGGGCCGCGCGCAGACCCTGGACACGGCCAACCGCGCCGAGCAGCAGCGACTGCGCGAGCAGCACGCCAACCGGGTCGCGCGCCCTCTGCTCACCCTGGCGCAGGCCCGCGACAACCGGGAACGGGTCGACTTCACCGATCTGCCGGTGCCGGCGTTCACCGGCCTGCGTGTCGTCGAGCCGTCCCTCGCCGAGCTGCGCGACATGATCGACTGGCAGTTCCTGTTCCTGGCCTGGGAGCTGCGCGGCAGGTTCCCGGCCATCCTCGACCAGCCCGTCGCCCGCGAGCTGTACGACGACGCCACCGGGCTGCTCGACACGATCGTGGCCGACGGGTCGCTGCGGGCGCGCGGGGTGTACGGCTTCTGGCCCGCCCACGCCGAGGGCGACGACGTCGTGCTCGACGGGGCCGGCGTACGCCTGCCGATGCTGCGCCAGCAGACCGCCAAGCCGCAGGGCCGCGCGAACCGCTGCCTGGCCGACTACGTCGCGCCCGCCGGCGACCACCTCGGCGGGTTCGCGGTCGCCGTGCACGGCGCCGACGACCTGGCCGCCCGGTTCGAGGCCGACCACGACGACTACCGCGCCATCATGGTCAAGGCCCTGGCCGACCGGCTCGCCGAGGCGTTCGCCGAGCACGTACATCTGCGGGCGCGGCGGGAATGGTTCGAACCCGACGCCGACCCCCGCGTGGAAGACCTGCACGCCGAGAGGTTCCGCGGCATCCGGCCGGCGTTCGGCTACCCGGCCACTCCCGACCACAGCCTGAAGACGGAACTGTTCGACCTGCTCGACGCCCACACGCTCGGCCTGGGCCTGACGGAGTCGTGGGCGATGACCCCGGCGGCGGCGGTCAGCGGGCTGATCCTCGCCCATCCGGCGTCGCGGTACTTCACCGTCGGGCGTGTCGGCCGCGACCAGGTCGAGGACTACGCGTCCCGGCGGGGCCTGCCGCTGGCCGAGGTGCAACGCCGGCTGCGGCCCAACCTCGACTACGAGCCCTGACGGGCCGGTCCGCTGACCCGGAGGTGACGGTGGACGACGACGTACGGGCCTGCTTGCGGCAGCGTGGCGCCGGGCAGATCCCCATCCGGGTGGCACGCTGAACGCCCACCTGTGCCGGTTCTGGATCTCGTCGGGCAGGACCCGCGGGTCCTGCCCGCCTGATGGCAACCGCCCTGGCGCGTGACGCTGGGCCGTGAAGACGTTCGAGGCGGCCCAGCAGCCCCACGTCGACATCCTCCCGCGTGCCGGGCACACGACCGGCACGCACCAGGCCGGGGCCTGCCCCGAAGGTGAAGGTCAGGAGGAACGACGGTCAGGTCCAGTAGAGGACGCGGCACGGCGGCACCCGGGCGGCCAGCTCGCGCTCGAACCAGGTCCGCAACTCGGTCATCACCTCGCGCGGGTACACGTACTTCACCGCGCCGAACTTGCCGTACTTGCGGCTGCGTGACGCCTCGTCCATCTCCACCCGGGTACGCGGATACCAGCCGAGCAGCACCTCCCTGCTGCCGGGCGTGAACCGGTGGGTGATCAGCTCGGCGGTGAGGTCGAGCCCGGGCACCCCGGCCACGGCCGCCGCGACCTGGTCGAGGAGCAGACCGTAGTGCTCCCGCCAGTCGGGCAGCGGCATGATCGGGGCGATCGTCAGGCCGACCGGATAGCCGTCGAGGGCCAGCCGGCGCAGTGCCGCGAGCCGGGCCGCGACGGTGGCGGTGCCGCCCTCCATCCGGGTGCTGACCGGCGCGCAGTTGACGCTGAACCGCACCCGCGTACGACCGGCGTGCGGCAGGCCCACGAACGTGTCGACGTCGGCGTACTTGGTGGTCCAGCGCAGCTGCACCGGGGCCTCCCAGGCGGCGAAGTGTTCCACCGCCCGCCGCCAGCTCCCGGTCAGGTGCTCCAGGGCGAGGGGGTCGGTGTAGCAGGACGCCTCGAACGTGGTGCCCTCGTCGGCCCGCTCGGCGCTGCGGCTGGTCACCGTGCCCCGTCCGGTGTAGTCGGCCAGCCCGGCGAGGATGTCGTCGACGTCCGCGTACACCCGGGTGACCGGTGGACCGGACAGCGAGCCGGCGAGGTAGCAGTACTGGCAGTGCGCCGGGCATCCCTCGGCCAGGTCGAACCGCCAGTCCGCGCTCGGGGCGATCGGTTGCAGTTTGCGCCGTGCGGGCGGGCTCACCACGATCGCCATGGTCGACTTCGCCCGCGCGTAGGTCTCCCGCTCGGTCTGTCCGCGTACCCCGGTCAGCCGGTTGGCGCGCAGCCGCTCGACCTCGATGCCGAGGGCCTCGACCCGGGCGGCGATCCGTCGGCCGTGCGGATGGTCCAGGGCGGCCGGGGTGGCGACGACCCGCCGTGGGGTCCAACGGCGTGCCGGGTGGGCGGGTGGTGCCAGCCCGGCCAGGTCGCGGGTCGGTACGCGTTCACCGCTGGCGTCGTGCGGTGCCGGGGGTACGTCCACGGCGAGCGGCTCGTCGACGTCCACGGTCTCGGTGTCCGGCCTCATCCGGCGCGGGTACCCGGTGCGGCGGTGATCCCACCTGCCGCGCCAGGGCGTCGGTTGGTAGTACCGGCGGTGCTACCGGCGAGGTAGGCTCGGCCCCATGACCGCGAAGCGCTCCATCAGCGTCCCCGACGACGTCGCCCGGTGGCTCGACGGTCAGCCCAACGTCAGCGCCGCGATCACGGCGGCCGTCCGCGCGCAGATGGCCGGCACCCAGCTCGACGAGGTGCTGCGCCGCGCCGGCATGGAGGTCACCGACGCCGGCAAGGCCCGCTGGCGGGACCGCCTGGCCACCCCGATCCCCGACGAGGCCCTAACCGAAGGGCGGCGCCTGCTCGACGAGGCCGCGTGAGCGGCGACCAGGTCGCCGTGGTCCTGGACGCCACCACGCTCGCCGCGTACGTCGACGGGCAGGTCGCCGTCGGCGAACTGATCGCCGAGGTGGCCGACGAGGGCCGCCTCGTCGGTGTGCCGGCCGCCTGCCTCGCTGCCGCCTACGCCGCCACGAGCAGCGAGGTCGGCGCCGCCCTGCTCACTCTCCTGACCGCCACCCCGACCGTCACCGTGCTGCCTCTCGGTGCCGATCCCGGCATCGACGACGCCCGCCAGGCCGGCGTTCTCGCCCGCGCCGCAGGTGGCGACATCGCCATCGGCCATGCTGCCCGGGCCGCTCTCGCCCACCAGGCGCACCTGGCCACCACCGCCCCCGGGCCGGCCGCCGCCGTGCTGCCCGCCGGCTGGAGCATCCTCGACCTCAGCCAGGCGTGACCGCCGGCCGCCGCGCAGACGCTGCTCGTCGGCGCGTGGCGAACAGGTGTTGCCGTGACGGGCCGTTCGTGGTGGACGGGACCCGGCCGTCAGGGTTCGCGGGCGCGGAGGTAGGCGTCCAGGTCAGCGGCACCCTTGAGCATGGCGCGGCCCCGGGCGGACAGGCGGGCCTGCCAGTCGCGCAGGGTCGACTCCAGCGGGGCGACGCCTCCAGCGGAGCGGACCTGCGTGATCAGCGGGGCGATCTGCTCCACCAGGTGGCCGCCACGCCTGAGCTGGTGGACCAGCTGGGCGTCACGTACGTCAGCCGCGCCGTATATCCGATATCCGGTCAGCGGATCGCGGCGCGGCCGGACCAGCCCGGCGTTCTCCCATTTGCGCAGGGTGGCCGGGCGGAGGCCGAGCCGTCTGGCCAGGGGACCGATGAAGGTGTCGCCGCGTTCCTGCGGCACGGGCGCAAGATCGCGGAGCGCGGCTTCGACGGTCTGGAGGGTTCGACGGTCGTCGAGGAGTTGGCCGTGGCTCTCGTCGATGAGCCGCAACGCGTCTTCGGTCGCGTCCCGGTTGACCGCCTGCATGATCAGAGTGGCCGTCTGGTGACCATGCCCGGACGCGAGGGAGAGGAACGCGCGTAGGGCGCACGCGTGCAGCGGGGTGTAGGTGCGGTAGCCGTGCACGGTGCGTTCGGCGGCGGGCAGGATGCCGACGCCCTCGTAGTTCCTGATCGCCTGGGTTGACAGGCCGTGCTCGCGCGCCAGGTCAACGGGCCTCATGGTTGCTTCACCAGTTGAAGGTCTATCGCCCCAGGAGCGGGATTTCGCTGAAAAGTTTACACCGTGGGTTCAACGATACGGTTTAAGGCATGGGTATCAACGACGCGGCCCGGCCGCTCGACGGTGCGGTCGTCTCGGGGTTTCTCCGGTCGCTTCCCGCCAAGCCACTGCTGCTCGGTCTGGGCGAGGCCAGGCACTTCGTGGAGGAGTTGGGGGAGCAGCGCAACGAGATCTTCCGGCATCTGGTCGAGCATGAGGGCTACCGGTCGTTCGCCATCGAGAGCGACTGCCTCAGGGGACTCGTGGTCGACGACTACGTCACGACAGGCATTGGCGATCTCGACGACGTCATGGATCGTGGCTTCAGCCACGGCTTCGGCGCGTCACCGGCCAACCGGGAGCTGGTGCGCTGGATGCGCGCGTACAACGAGGGGCACGACGAGAAGCTCCGGTTCCACGGCTTCGACGGGCCGTTGGAGTACTGGGCCGCGAGCCCCCGCCAAGCGCTCACCGGCCTCCACGGCCTCCTCGACGGCCCGCTCCCGTGCGCGATGGAAACCCTGGACACGCTGCTCGGCCCCGACGACCGGTGGACGAACGAAGCCACCGTCATGGACCCGTCGCAATCGGTCGGCCGGTCCGCCGACGCCCAGCGGTTGCGGCTGCTCGCCGACGATCTGGTGGCGCTGCTCGACACGCAGGCGCCGCGGCTGAGCGCGGAGGCCAGAGAGAGGGCGGCGCTGTACGGGCGTACCGCCGTCGGCCTGCTCCGTTACCACCACTGGATGGCCGACACGTCGCCGACCCGGATAGCCAGACTGTCGGGCCTGCGGGACGCCATGATGGCCGCCAACCTGCGCGCCGTCGCCGAGAACGGCCCGGCCCTGGTCTTCGGCCACAACCTCCATCTGCAACGGAGCAAGAGCTTCATGCCGCTCGGCGACCAGCAGTTGGAGTGGTGGAGCGCGGCGGCCATCGCCGAAACGCACCTGGGCGACCGGTACGCCTTCCTGGCCTCAGCCCTCGGCACGGTGGGCGACGACGCCCCGCCCTCGGACACCGTCGAGGGCCTGCTGTCCACGCTTCCGTGGGACCGTTCCCTCATCGACGCCCGCCGTCTGGCCGCGACCATCACGAAGCCCGCCCCGCGCATCTCCCACGATGTCGCCTACTTCCCGTTGGACCCGGCTCACCTCGACATGATCGACGGCGTCGTCTTCCTCAAGGAGGCTGTCAGGCTGGGTCGATTCGGGTGACCGGCCACGGGGTCGAGGAAGAGCGGTACGGCGGTTACGGCTCTTGAGGACCAACGCTCGGAGAAGTCCCGTTAGGCAGGATCAACTTCTCTGGTGGTCTGGAGTGGTGCCGCGTACGGTGATCGCTCATGTCATCGACGGTGAGCTTCTTGTCGCAGGCGGAGATGGATGGGTTCGGCCGGTATGCCGAGACGCCGCCGAACCGCGAAGCGCTGGAGCGGGTCTTCTTCCTCGATGACGCGGATCGTGAGCTGGTCGCGGAGTATCTTGGGGCGCACTCGCGACTGGGTTTCGCCCTGCAGTTGGTGACGGTTCGGCAGGTGGGCCGGTTTCTGCCGGATCCGTTGGATGTGCCGTCGGCGGTGGTGGACTACGTGGCGGTCCAGCTGCAGATCGAAGATCCGTCGTGTGTGAAGCGATACCTGGAGCGGCGTAACACCCGGTATGAGCATCAAGCGGCGCGTCCGGTGGTGTGGTGGTCGTGGCCGCGATCTCCTCTGTCGTGGGCCTTCGGGTGAACACGCCGCCGCCGTCGCTGAGAAAGCTTCGTGCACCGACCGCGCGTACGAGCTCGGGATCAGCGCCGGCGTTGAGCCAGTCGGTGGGTGCGTCGGCCGCCTGTTTCTCGATCCAGGCGTCACGTTGTGCGGCATCGAAACGGCGTCCGTACCCGAACGTACGCCGCAGTTCCTCGGCGGCCTGCGGGGTGCGGAATTGCCCGAAAGTACGGGAGACGGTCTGCCGGTCATCAAGGACCAGCCCGTCGACGATGCAGATCCCGCTGGGCTCGACGAGGCCTGCGGCAGTTACCGCGGTGACGGCGTAGCCGCCGGTGGAGTGGCCGACCAACAGCGGGCTTTCCCAACCCGAGGGGTAACGACAACGGCCAGATCGCGCCAGTACTGTTCGGCGGTTCTCGACTCGGCGGTGCTGTGGCCGTGGCCGCGCAGGTCGACGGCGATCACCCGATGTCGCGGCAGAAGGCCCGCCACTACCGCTTCCCACGCGGCGGCGTTGTGCCCGCTGCCGTGCACGAGAAGCACGGGATACCCGGTGCCGCCGTGATCCAGGGCGGTCACCGTGCCGCCGTCGACCTCGAAAAAGATCTCTTTACTCACGTATTCCAGCCTTTCTTGACCGCATTCAGGGAACCGGTCTCCATCACCACCCACACCAGGCCGTCCTCGATCCATAACCCGTGCGGCTCTCGCCCAGGCAATTGGTGAAGGGTCACGTCGCCGTCGGCGGCGATCTGGGCCAGCTGGGCAGAGCCCCACAGCGTGACCCAGCATCCGCCATCGGTGTCGGCCGCTACGGCGTGTGGCCGGCATGCGGCGTCGGTGAAGCTGATCTTCTCTACCGAGCCGGACGGATCGACACGACCAACGCAGCCGCCGGCGATGTCCGCGTACCAGATCCCCGCTGGGGAGGCGGCGATGCCGACCGGCGCGGCAGGCGCCCTGCCAGCGGGTAGTTCGACAATCCGTACCGCACCGTCGTTCACGTAAGCGAGGGCACTGGCGGCGTTGAGCGCAACCCACGGTCGGCCTGCACCATCGACGGTGAGCATCGCCGCCCGAGCCTCGGGAACCGGCAGGTCGAGCATGGTCAAGTCCCCCGATGCGGTAACTATCCTGCCAATCTGGTTGAGGCCCGGTGCGGTAAACCAAACTCCACCGTCAGGCGCAGCGGCGATGCCGTAAGGCGCTGATCCGGGTGCCAGGTCGATCACCGTGTGGTCGCCGGAGGCGTCTCGTCGGCTCAGCCGATCGTCGGTACGGGTGCACCAGAGCGCGCCGTCAGAGGCGACGGCCAGCAGCATCGGATGACCGTCACTGCGAGGAAGGCACTCGTGCCGGAACGAGGAACCTGCCTCACCGCCGACCGGAGTTTCGGCAGGCGTGAACCGTGCGAGTCCCGGCGGAGTCAGAACCGTCATCCACAAAGTCCCGGCGGTGTCCCCGGTCACGGCGTACGGTGTCCAACCCGACGGCAGGACTACCTCACGACACAGTGTTGTCTCAAGTGGTGGCATCAGCCCTCCATCCGTAAACGCTACGGATGTAGCATTAGGCACATGACGTCAGATGCGCAAGTCCCTTCCGTCTTCTCCGGGAAATCCCGGCCCGGCGGCCGAACCGCCCGCACCCGCGAACGCGTACTCGACGCCGTCGCGTCACTACTCCTGGAAGGCGGCTACGACGCCGTGACCATGGACGCCGTCGCAGCACGCTCGGGAGTCCATCGCACCACCGTCTACCGCCGCTGGCGCGACACCGGCGGCCTGCTCGCCGACTCCCTCGACGCCGCCCGCGAACACCCATGGGAACCGCCGGACACCGGCTCACTACTGGACGACCTGCTCGCCATCAACCGCCAGATCGTCGCCGCCCTGACGCAAGAACCATCAATCACCCGGGCACTCGTCGCCGCGTCGTTCCGCTCCCCGGCCGCCGCCCACGCGCTCCGCTCATTCTGGGAGAACCGCTACGCCCACGCTGCCGTCGCCGTCCAACGAGCAGTCCGCCGAGGCGAGGCCATGAAAGACATCGACGCACGAACCGTACTGATCGCTTCCAGCGCACCGATCTTCTACGAACTGGTGCTCATGCGATCCCCGATGCCAGAAGACATCGCCGAACGCTATGCCCGAGCAGGCGCCGCAGTCGCGGCCGGCCGGCCCTGACCCCATCACCAAACCGGGCTGCGCCGGCAAGACACCTCTACACACTCCGGTCGGCGATGTCGCGTACTTCCCCCGCTGAAGCTACCCTCCGCCGCCGGAGGCACCCGGATTCATGGGGACGCAGCATCGAGGGCGCGGCTGAGCGTCCAACGGGAGACCCGTAGTTTTGCGGCGACGGCGGTCCGAGTTTGCCCGGCACCAAGCAAGATCCGGGCATCGGCGATCTGCTCGGGTGTCAGCGCGCGCGGACGGCCGCCAACCCGGCCTCGGGCGCGGGCGGCGTCGAGGCCTTCGCGGGTGCCCTTGACGATCTGCTGACGCTGAAACTTCGCGATGGCAGCGAACACGGTGAAGATCAGCTCGCCGCACATGTCGTCGCTGGTGTCGAGCACGATGCCGTCGAGCGTGCGGAAGTGGCGGCCGTCAGCGTGCAGGTCGTCTTCGACGATGGCGAGCAGTTCACGGGTGTCGCGGCCGAGCCGGGTCAGGTCGAGAACGACAAGGGGGTCACCGCGGCGCACGTGGTCAAGGGCTGCGGCCGGGCCGGGTCGGCTGGTGCCCTTCTTGCCTGAAGCCTTATCGAGATAGACCCGGGCGCAACCGACGGCTTTGAGGGCGTCGATCTGGCGAGCCAATTCCTGGGCGTCGGTGGACACCCGGGCCAGCCCGACTAGATCCTCACGGGAGCTCGGGTCATCGTTGAGGATCACAAGATCCTTCACAGCGCCCTCCAGTGAATGAGATTCCCCCACCGTAGCGAGAACGGCAGTTTCGAGTCTTCTGCTACACGCCGGTTTTGCTACATAGTTTCGCTACCGGTTTCGAGGGCAGATTGCCGCCGGCGAAGACGTTGGCGGGCGTGGAGCAGAAACGATCGTTATTGCCCCACGTCGCACCGCGACGCCCGCCCACCAAAGATGATCTTGCCTAACGGGACTTCTCCGAGCGTTGGCCCTCAAGGGCCGTTACGTAGCTAGGAGATCGCCCGATACTGGAAGCCATGGAGCGTTGCCGTGGCGCGCTCGGCTGGCTTGTCGTCCGGCGAAGAGACGAGGATTGCGAGCACGTCCCCTGAGCCGTAGTCATCGTCCACCGTGAGCGTGATCACCTGATTACTGTCGAAGGTGAATACGGTCACTGTGAGCTTTTGTTCCTCCACGCGGACGGTGATCTGCGCCCGCGTGAACGTGCGGGTGGGTTTGCCAGCTGTCACGGTCGCTCGGGGTTCGAGCCGAAGGATTTGGACACCACCCGAGGCGCACGCCGACACGCCGTACTTGTCGCGCATCAGAATGCCGATACATGACGTGGGACCTAGAGCGTCGGCGTGGAGGGTGATCTCGTACGCGGGCGGAAAGGCCCGACCGGGCCAGTCGAACGAGACGCTGGCGTCCTGGTAGAGCGCCCGCTGACCGGTACAGGTGACCTTGCCCTCCAGGAGGGTCCAGCGTGCCCCACCCTTGTCGCATTCCGCACCAGGCGCATCGGCCTGGTAGAGCTCCGGCAAGGTGGGCCTGGTTGCCAAGTGTGTTGACAGGCGGCCAACGAGCCCCTGTGACACCTCGAATGTGCGCCAGAGCAGTCCTCCGCACAGGCCCAGCACGATCAGAAGAAGAAGTGTCAGCACGGCACCCCGCACCGGTGGATGATGATGCGTCTCGATGCTGACGATGCCGCTGATGGCAATGCCGTCGTGATCGGCGGTCGCGTTGCCAGAGTCAGTCACGGTGTTCTGGGCCCGTCCGGCACCGGCGTGCGGAACGGAGGTCTCGCCGGGCGTCACGCACGTCGCCGGAGCTGGACACCGGTGTTCGCCACCGAGCCCGGCCCGTCGGCGGTCGCATCACCCGAACGTGCGATCTGTGCCGGCCGTTCGACACCGGCCGCCTGCAGTCCGGTGTTGGCCTGCCCGCCGCCCGTGGCGTGGGCCGCGCCGGTGTCTTCACTTCGGTCCGGCTCAGGCGTCGGCACACCTCCCGGCGACGGCGGGGGCAGGAGGTACGGCGTGCCCACGGCGACCAACGCCACCACCGCACTGATACCGCTAGCCACCTTGTCGGCCTCGTCTAAGCCCACCACAACCAGGTGAACCGCCAATGCGACGACGATCACGCCGAACAGCACGCGTCCAGCCCACACCCAGGGCCGGGTCCGACGAGGCACAGCAACCTCCACATCGCCGCGATCAGTTCACTGGCTACGAGCTTCAGTCTTTGGATACGCACCACTCATGGTGGTGGCGCAGTAACCCGACCTCGGTGGCGGCGTCGGCGACGGGCGGAAGGGCCTCGTAGCCGCGCACGAGCCGCCGGTGCTGCATCAGCCAGCCGAAGGTTGGTTCCACGACCCACCGGCGGGGGCTGAACCTGGAGGCTCCTCCCGGCGAGCAGGTGCCGGCTGTCGACGGAGTCCTGCACCGACGCAACCCCCACCCGCGCCGCTCGCCACGCGGTCAGCACCGGCTCGATCAACGTCCACCGCTCATCCGCCGGATCCGACCGATACCACGCCGCTTCACACCCATGCGTGCTCAACGAACCGGAGCGGGGGGCGTCACGGCTGGCGCAGCCACCCAAGCGCGAAGCGTCGACTTCACCGCCGCGTCAGCGGGCAATTATCGAATTACGTTGACCGGCAATCCGAAAATCAGGCGGGAGGAATCGGGCATAACGTCTGCGCACCATAATGACTGTTATTGTGCGTGCTGCCTCCGTGGTCGGATCGGCCGGTAATGGCGTGGCGGGGGGCGTATGCCGGTGGCAGGGTGTGCGGGGTGACGGCACAGCAGGTGGCGGGGGCTCTCGCCGATGACGGGCGGCGGCGGGTGTTCGCCGCGATCGTGCTGGGCGACCCGGACGTCGCGGCGGTGGCCGCGCGCACGGGCCTGGCCGCGCGGGAGGTGGCGACAGCGGTGCGCCGACTGGGCGACGCGGGGTTGGTGGTCGCCGGCGGAGGTGACCTGAGGGTCGACGCGGACGGGCTGCGGGACCTGGCGCGTACGCCGGGCACCCCGGCGGGGGAGCGCGGTGCCGAGCCGGGCGACCGGGTGCTGCGCACGTTCGTGGGCGACGGGGTGCTGCGTGGACTGCCGGCGCAGCGGGGTCGGCGGCGGGTGGTGCTGACGCACGTGGCCGCCGAGTCGTTCGAGCCGGGGGTGCGCTATCCGGAGCGGGCCGTGGACGAACGGCTGCGCGCCTGGTGCGCGGGGGGCGGATCGGATCACGTGACGCTGCGCCGTCACCTGGTCGACGAGGGTCTGTTGGCCCGGGAGCGGGGTGTGTACTGGCGGACCGGGCCGCCGAGTTGACGCCCGGTGAGTCGCGCGCTATATAGGAGGAGGAAGTTGAGTCGCCTGGACTCAACCCCAGACACCTTCGGCCAGAGGAACCGAGGAGGCCCGCCATGTTGATGCGCACCGACCCCTTCCGCGAGATCGACCGGATCGCCGAGCAGTTCTTCGGCACCACCAGCCGGCCCGCGATCATGCACCTGGACGCCTACCGCGACGGCGACCACTTCTACGCCGCGTTCGACCTGCCCGGCGTCGACCCCGACAGCATCGACTGCACCGTGCAGCGCAACGTGCTGACCGTCCGCGCCGAGCGCCGTCGCCCCACCGGCGACGGGGTCGAACTCGTCGCCGCCGAGCGCCCCATGGGCACCTTCAGCCGGCAGGTGTTCCTCAGCGACACCCTCGACACCGACAAGCTGGAGGCCGGCTACGACAACGGGGTGCTCACCCTGCGCATCCCGGTCGCCGAGCGCGCCAAGCCGCGCCGGGTCGCCGTCACCACCAGCGGCGACGGCCGCAGGCAGATCGACGCCTGAACCGATGCGGCCTGCGGACTCGCTTGGGCCGCAGGCTGCTCACCTGACCGGCAGGGCGCGGGACGGACACCGGTCCCGCGCCCTGCCGGATAATCGGTGGCGCGACCGCCGCCGCCGCCGACAGACTTCACCACGTCCCCGCAGCCGGGCCCCGAGGAGCCGACCGACACATGTGAGATCCCGCCGGACGCGGCCGGGCCGACGCCCCGCCGCCACGCGCACCGACCGCCCGCGACCCCGCGGGCTGGTCCCGCCCGTCGTCCCGCGGAGGTCCACCCGTGCTGAAAGCCACATCCGTCTGCAAGCAGTACGACGGCGAGCCCCTGTTCAGCGGCCTCGACATCGTCTGCAACCCCGGCGACCGGGTCGGGCTCGTCGGCCCCAACGGCGTCGGCAAGTCCACGCTGCTGCGGGTGCTCAGCGGTCAGGAGGCCCCGACCCGCGGCCACGTGGCGCTCGCCCCGGGCACCCGGGTCGGCCACGTCACCCAGCAGGTTCCCGACCCCACCGCCACCGTCGGTGACCTCCTCGCCGACGCCCTCGGCGAACTGCACGACCTCGAACAGCTCCTGCGTCGGCTCGAACGGCAGATGTCCGCAGGCGACACCGCCGCCGTCGCGGCGTACGGGCAGGCCCAGGACAGGTGGACGACGCTGGACGGCTGGCGGGCCCGCGCCCGACTCGACGACGTCCGGCAGCGTCTCGGCGTCGACCACCTCGACGACGACACCCCGCTGGCGCAGGTCAGCGGCGGCGAACAGGCCCGCCTCACCCTCGCCCGCGCACTGCTCGACAACCCGGACCTGCTGGTCCTCGACGAGCCGACCAACCACCTCGACGCCGACGGCATCGACTGGTTGGGCCGCTGGCTCGCCGGGTTCCCCGGCGCGGTGCTGGCCGTCAGCCACGACCGGGCGTTCCTCGACCGGGTGGCGACCCGGATCGTCGAACTCGACGGCATCCACGACGAGCCGCAGACCTACCCCGGTGGCTGGAGCGCCTACCGGGCGGAGAAGGCCCGCCGGTGGGAGCGCCTGCTGCTCGACTACGAGGCCCAGCAGAAGGACCACCAGCGGTGGCTGGCCGACATCGCCCGCACCAAGGAACAGGCGCGCGGGGTGGAGGAGAGCGTCCGTACCGGCCTCGGCGCCGACCAGACCCGCCGCTACGCCAAGAAGGTGGCCCGCAAGGCCAAGGCCCGCGAACGGCGGCTGCGTCGGCAGATGGAGTCGGTGCGCTGGATCGCCCGGCCGCAGACCCGCCCGCCGCTGAGCCTGGCCTTCCCGCAGCACACCACCACCGCCGACGAGGTGCTCCACCTGCGCGGCGTGGGCGTGGACGCCGGTGGACGTACCCTGCTCGACGGGCTTGACCTCACCATCGGCGGCGGCGAGCGGATCCTGCTGGCCGGGCCCAACGGCTGCGGCAAGACCACCCTGCTGCGGGTGCTGGCCGGCGAACGGCCCCCCGACCGGGGTGCGGTCACCGCCGGCGGGCCGGTGGCGCTGCTGCCGCAGACCCACGACACGCTGCGCACCGACGTCACGGTCCGCGACTTCTTCCGCTCCCGGGTGCCGGTGTACGCCGACGACGCCGAGGCGCTGCTGGCGGCACACCTGTTCGGGCCCCGGCAGTGGGACGCCCGGCTGCGCACCCTGTCGGCCGGGCAGTTGCGCCGGCTGCTGCTCGCGGTGCTGGTGAACAGCCCCGCGCAGGTGCTGCTGCTCGACGAGCCGACCAACTACCTCGACGTCGACGCGCTGGAGGTCGTGGAGGAGGCACTACGACAGTTCCGCGGCACGCTGGTGCTGGTCAGCCACGACACCTGGTTCGCCTCGGCGGTCGGCGTGACCCGCCGGTGGCGGGTCGTCGACGGCGGTGTCCTGGACGAGCCCGTCGCGGTCCCCGGCGGTGGGGTGGCCGACGGCGGGGTCGCGGGCGGCGCCGCCGACGTTGGATGATCGGAATCCTGCCGGCGCGCCTGTTCGCCAACCCCTCCGGCCGTTGAGAACCTCTTTCACATGCGTTTCTCCGACGTGCCGGTGCTGGCCCGCCCGACCGCCCGGCCCGACCTACCCGGCACGCCGGCCGACTTCACCGACGCCTGGCTGCGCAACCGCCGGCTCAGCGACCACACCCGCGACGCGTACCGGCGTGACGTCGCCGGCTGGCTGGCCTGGTGCGCCGCGCGGGAACTCGACCCGCTGCGCGCGAACTTCCTGCACGTCAACGCCTACGGCCGGGACCTGGAAGCCACCGTCGCGGTGCGCAGCGGTCGACCGCTGACCCCCGCCACCGTGGCCCGCAAGCTGTCCGCCCTGTCCAGCTGGTACGACTTCCTGGTCAAGCTGCGCGTCATCGACGCCAACCCCGTCGCCGGCGCCGACCGTCCCCGCGTCGACCGGGACCACTCCGCCACCATCGGACTCAACCCCGAAGAGGTCGACGCGCTGCTCGCCGCCGCCGACGCCGACACCGGCCCGACCGCCGCCCGCAACCGCGCCGCGATCGCCCTGCTGGCCGACCTCGGCCTGCGGGTGGGGGAGCTGGTGTCGCTGAACCTGACCGACCTCGGCGCGGAACGGGGACACCGCAGCGTCCGGTTCGTCGGGAAGGGCGGCAAGGCCCGCCGCCGCGCGCTCACCCCCGGCACCGCGTACGCCCTCGACGCCTACCTGGCGCAGCGCGCCGCCGCCCGAGGCGTCACCGTCGACCAGCTCACCGGCCCGCTGCTGGTCACCGCCAGCGGCGCCCGCCTCGACCGGCACTCCGTGTTCCGGATGGTCCGCCGCCTCGCCCACACCGCCGGCATCCCCGCCTGGGCGCAACTGTCGCCGCACTCGCTGCGCCACGCGTTCGCCACCACCGCCCGCGCCGAGGGCGTGCCCCTGGAGGACGTGCAGGACGCGATGGGCCACGCCGACCCCCGCACCACCCGCCGCTACGACCGCGACCGGCACAACCTCGACCGCGACCCGGCGTACGTCATCTGGGCCGCCCGCGCCCGCCGCCGCACCTGAACCCCCGGCCCGCTTTCCGGCCCGCCGACCCGGCCGATTCTCTACGGTCGAGGAGTGGGCGATGGGCAGCCGTGGAGCCGGCCCGCCCGGCCACGCCGACCGGTGCGCACCGGCCTGGTGTTCGCCGGCGCGGGCGTCGCCCTGTGCTGCGTCGGGGTGGCCGGGCTGGGCGCCTGGAACGTGCAGGTCGTCACCGGCGCCTCCGGACCGGTCCGGGAGACCGCCGACGAGTTCCTGCGCCAGGTCGGCTCCGGCGACACCGACGGCGCCTACGACCGGTTGTGTTCCGACACCCGCACCCGGTGGAGCGAAGTCGGCTTCACCAGCTGGGTCCGCACCCCACCGGTCGTGCGCGACCACGAAATCGTCGACGTGTCGGTGACCACCCGCGGCGGCCGCCCCCACGGCACCGTCACCGTCACCCTCACCCGCGAGGGAGGCACCACCGAGCAGCGGGAACTGACCGTGGTCAAGGAGGACGGGTCGTGGCGGGTTTGCGGCGACCCGTACTGATCAGGCCGCCGCCGGCTCCCGCTCGGGCACCAGCCGCCCGTCCCGCAGCACCAGCACCCGGTCGGCCAGCTCCACCAGCGTCGGGTCGTGGGTGGCCACCAACGCCGTCATTCCCCGCGCCCGCACCAGCGCCCGCAGCAGGTCCATCACCGAACGGCCCGTCTCCGAATCCAGCTGACCCGTCGGCTCGTCGGCCACCAGCAGCGGCGGATCGTTGGCCAGGGCCCGCGCGATCGCCACCCGCTGCTGCTGCCCGCCCGACATCTCGTACGGCCGCTGCGCCGCCTGCCCGCCCAGGCCCACCAGTTCCAGCAGCACCGCCACCCGCTGCTCCCGCTCGGCGGCCGGCACCTTCGCCAACCGCATCGGCACGCCCACGTTCTCCGCCGCCGACAGGATCGGGATCAACCCGAACGACTGGAACACGAAACCGATGGTGTCGCGGCGCAACGCCAGCAGGTCCCGCTCCCCGGCGCCGGTCACCTCCCGCCCGGCCACCCACACCCGACCCGACGTGGGCCGGTCCAGCCCGCCCACCAGGTTCAGCAGCGTCGTCTTCCCGGCCCCCGAACGGCCCCGCACCGCGACCAGCTCACCCCGCCCGGCGCGGAACGACACGTCCCGCACCGCGTGCACGACCTGCCCCGCGCCGCGGTACTCGCGGTGCAACCCCTCGACCCGCACCAGCTCGTCGCTCACCGTGCCACCTCCTCGTCGCCGGAGCGGACCTGCACGTGGTCCGGCTCCAAGGTCAGCCTGACCCGGTCCCGCAGCGCCAACGCGTCGACGAACCCGGCCGGCAACTGCATCCGCCCGGCCCGGTCCAGCACCGCGTACTCCTCGGTGACCAGTTCCTCCACACCGTCGGCACCGACCCGCGCCGAGCGGCGTACCTCGGAGGCGGTCCGGCCGTCGCGGATCGCGACGGTCCGGCGGACCTGCGCGGCGACCTGCTGGTCGTGGGTGACCACGACGACCGTCACGCCCAGCTCCGCGTTGATGGTGCGCAGCGCCGCGAACACCTCCGCCGCGGTGGCCTCGTCCAGCTCACCGGTCGGTTCGTCGGCGAACAGCACCTCCGGGTCGTTGGCCACCGCCACGGCCACCGCGCAGCGCTGCTGCTCGCCGCCGCTCATCTGCCCCGGCCGGCGCTGCGCGCAGTGACCGACACCCACCATCTCCAGCAGCTGCGCCGCGCGGGACCGCGCCGCCCGACCCCGGCGACCGGCCAGCCGCATCGGCAGCTCCACGTTCTCCCGCGCAGTCAGGTACGGCAGCAGGTTGCGCGATGTCTGCTGCCACACGAACCCCACCGTGTGTCGGCGGTACGCCAGCCGCTTACCGGCCGACATGGTCAACAGGTCGTAGCCGGCCACCCGGGCGATCCCCGCCGTCGGCGTGTCCAACCCGGACAGGATGTTCAGCACCGTCGACTTGCCGGACCCGGACGCCCCCACGATCGCCAGCAGCTCACCCCGGTCGACGACCAGATCCAACCCCTGCAGGGCGACTACCTCGACACCCTCGGTGGTGAAGATGCGCACCAACCCGTCACACACGATGTGCCCGCGCAGCCGGTCCGCGCCACCGGCGCGGTCGGCGGCGCGTTGCGCGGCCCGCCGCTGAAGCGTGACAAGGTCCGGTACCTCCCGGACGACGGTCATGAGTTCTCCTCTCCCACCCGGAGCACCTCACCGAGACGCATCCGTCGGTTCACCAGGTTCTCCACCGCGAGGCCGGCGACCAGCCCGACCACGACCAGCGCCAGCACCCCCGCGACCACCCGCGGGTCCAGGTGGTCGCGCACCGCCGCCCCCGGGGTGAACGCCGACAGGCCCAGCGTGTCGCCGAGCAGCCGGGGCAACGCCACTCCGACGGCCGCGCCGGCACCCGCCGCCACCACCACCAGCGGCACCAGCTCGTAGACCAGCAGCCGGCGGCCCTGCCGCGCCGACAACCCCATCGTGCGCAGCCGGGACAGCACCCGACCCCGCCCGGCGGCGTCGGCGACCACCGCGAACCCGACCGCCAGCACCGCCAGGGCCGCGCCGCCGGCCGCACCCGCCGTGAACGCCAACGTCAACACCGAGTTGGCGCCGGTCCGGTCCAGCTCCGCCCGGTACGCCCGCCGCGTCTGCACCGCGGCCGGCAGCTCCGGCTGCTCCACCGGCACCCCCAGCACCGCGCCCTGGTGGCGGCACTGCGCCTCGTCGGCCGTCGACAGCAGCCGCGTCGCGTCCGTCACGTCGCCGGCCACCAGGTACCGGTTCGCCACGATCGGGGTGTCCGCGTGTTCCGGCAACGCCTGCCAGGGCAGCACCACGAACCGTTCGCTGTCGGTGCCCAGCCCGGGAAACGTCGCCGCCACCGCGGCCACCGTGAACGCGTACACCCGGCCCTGCACGTCGGCCGCCCCACCACCGGCCAGCGACCGCGCCACGGCCGGAGACACCACCGCCGGGACCGGGCCGTCGCCCCGGGCGGCGGCCCGCAACGCGGCGGGCACGTCCACGTCGACGCCGCTACGCCGGGCCACCTGCGTGAACGCGGGAACGTCGACCACCATCACCCGCGCCTGCCCCACCAGCCGCGCTGCCGCGCCGGTGCCGGCCAGCACCCGACGGTTGGATTCCAGCCGCACCCGCGCCACCGCCGTCACCCCCGGCACCCGGGCCAGGTCCGGCCCGGCGTCGGTGGGGAAGGCGTAGCCGGTCAACCAGGCGTCACCCGGCACCACCAGATCGCTGGCCCGGTCCCGGGCCGCGCCGACCGTCGTGGTGACCACCCCACCGAACACGCCGGTGCTGACCGCCACGATCAGCACCGCCAGCGGTCCCAGGGTGACCGGCGCACCCCGGCCGGCGCGGGTCACGCCCAGGAACAGCACCGCCCCGCGCACCCGGCGGGCCGCCCGGTCCAGCAGCCGCAGCGGCCACGGCAGCACCCGCAGCGCCACCAGCGCGGCGGCCACCGCGACCAGCACCGGCACCGACGTCAGGTACACGTCGACGCCGTCGACCGGGGCCAGGCCCCGCCGGCGCAGCAGCACCACCCCCGCCACGGCCAGCGCCAGCACGCTGGCCTCGGCGGTGAGTCGCCGCGCCGACGGCCGCGACCGCGTCAGGTCCGTGCGCCCGGCGACCACCCCGACCCGGCGCTGCCCCACCATCGCCAGCACCGGCACCACCGCCGTGGTCAGGGCCACCAACCCCAGCAGGGGCCAGGTCCCACCGCCCCCACGACCCGGCACCGCCGTGCCGGCGAGCCAGCCGGCGAGCACCGCCAGCGGCTGCACCGGCACCGTCTCCGCGAGGGTCCGAACCCCGATCGCGGGAAGGGACGCGCCCCGGGCCCGCAGCAGCGCCAGCTCGGCACCGCGACGCCGCACCGCCAGCCCCGCCGCCAGCAGGATCAACCCGACCACACTGGCCACCAGCCCGGCCTGGACCACCGCCAGCAGGGCCCGCACCGCCCGCAGCTGCGCACCGAAGCGGTCCACCGCGAAGTCCAGTGAGGTCTGCACCACTGCGTCGGGTCGCCACTGCGTGCGCCGGGCCTGCGCCACGGCGGCACTGACCTGCGTCAGCTGCGACGCGTCCAGCCGTGTCTCGTCGACCCGGTACCGCCAGCCGTAGCGGGCCTGCGTCGCGGTGCGCACCGCCACCGAGTCCAGCCCCGTCCAGTCGGTGACGGCGATGGTGACGTACGGGTCGCCGTCGGTGGCCGGCACGATCGGATCCAACGCCGACGCCAGGTCGTCCCACACCGGGTCCGCCGCGTCGCGGGGGGTGAACACCCCGACCACGGTCGCGTCGGCCCGCGCGCCCCCGCCGGATCCGGTGAGGCGCAGCCGCGTGCCGGGCGCCAGGGACAGGGTCCGGGCGGTACGCTGCGACACCGCGAGTTCCACCGGCTGTCCGGGCCGTGTCGCCGGCCACCGCCCGGAGGTGAGGGTGGCGGCCTCCTCGACGCCTGTCTGGGCACGCAACCCCACCTGCTTGGCCGCCCCGCCGTTCATCGGCGCGACGTCACCGTCAGCGGTCATCGTCTCCGGTGCCAGCCACGCCCCGTACCACCGCTGCCCGATCAGGTCGGGCAGCGGCGACGGCAGCGCCTCGGCGATCGGATCGAGGTCGGCCAGCCCGGCGGCGGCCGTGCCCACCCGCTCGGGCCGCTGGTCCACGGTGACCGACAGGTCGCGGGCCTGGTGCGGCAGCCGCACCAGGTCGGCGCGCAACGCCTGGTCGGCATGGTGGTTGGCCAGCCGTGGCGCGGCCGTCAGCAGCAGCGCCGCCACCAGCCCCAGCACCGCCAGCAACCCCACCTGACCGGCGTACGCGCGGATCCGTCGACCCGCCGCCCAGCCCGCGACGCGACTCACTGTCCCTCCCCGATGCGCAGCTGCGCCGCGGTCAGCCGCCGACGCACGGTCATCGCCGCAGCCGCGCTGAACGCCAGCGCGAGCAGCAGCAGCCCCAGGCCGGTCGCCGTGACGGGCAACCAGTCCACCTGCAACAGCGGCGGCGGGTCGGGGCGGTCCGCCGACGGGGTGAGGATCACCAGCGGGGCCATCGTCGCGGCCACCGCCACGCCCACCACCACCCCGACGAGCACCCCCGTGCCCGCCAGCAACGCCTGCTCGGCGAGCAACGAACGGGCCACCAGCCGGTGCCCCGCGCCGAGGGTGTGCAGGACCGCCAGTTCCGAGGCCCGCCGCCGGGCGGTGGCGCTGACGTCCACGGCCACCCCGACGGCGGCCAGCAGCACCGCGGCCAGGGCCGCCGCGAACAGCGCCCCCCGCGCGCCGACGCCGAACGGGTCGCGGGCCAGTTCGGCGGCGACGACCCGCCGGTCCAACACCGTCAGCCCGCCCAGGGTGTTCGCCGCCGCGGCGGCCTGCCCGGCCTGTTCCGGCCGTGTCGCCAGCCACCACTCCTGTGGTGGACGGACGATCCCGTGGTCGTGGAAGACCCGGTTGCTCAGCGACGGCAGGTCCGCCAGCAGCGCCGCGTCCCCCACGTCGCCGGGCAACGCCGCCGGCGCGGCGACGACGGTGACGTCGACCTCGGCTCCGCCGAGGAACAGCCGGGTCTGCGCACCGACGTCCAGTCGCAGCTGCGTCAACGCCGCCGGGGTGACGGCGACCGGCACCCGCCCGACGGCCGGCCGGGTCACGCCGATCTGCACCGTCGACGGAGCGAACCGTCCGCCGGTGGTGGTGGTGTCGCGGGCGTACCGGGCGGTGAGGGCGTTGCCGGTGGCGGTGGGAGCGGCCACCGGGCCGGCCCGGTCGACGACCTGCCACGGCCCGCCGACGGTCAGGTCCACGGGGGTACCCGGGGAACCGGCGGGCCCGGCCCGCAGGTCCGTCAACCGCCAGTCCACGACAAGCCCGGCGCTGCCGACGGTTTCGGCCGTGAACCCGGCCAACCGCCACGGCCCGGAACCGGCCGGCAGGTCCACGGCGAACCGTGCCTGCTCGTCCTGGCCGGTCACGCCCAACGCCACCCGCCGGTGCCCGCCCCTCGGGTCGACGAGCACCGCCCAGCTGCGCACCGGGGTGACCACCCGGCTGCCGCCGACCCGGGTGGACAGCCGCCCGGTCAGCCGCCGCGCGTCGGCCGGCAGGGCCACGTCGGCCGCTGTGACCCGCTGCGCGCTCAACGCCCCGAACAGCTCCGCGGGGGACCCACCGGCCAGGTCGGGTCGGATGCGGACCACCGCCGCCGCGGCGGCGGCGTCGAACGCCAGCACCGTGGCCGGATCCCCGGCCGGAGCGACGCGCAGGGTGTCACGCCACGTCGCCAGGGCCGACGCCACCCCGGTCAGCCCGGTGAGCTGGTCGCCGCGGCCCGGCGGCGCGGCGCCGTCGGCCTCGACCAGACGCAGGTCCGCGCCGGCGCGGTGGGCGGCCTGGTCACCGAGGGACCGCTGGGAGGTGCCGGCCAACGACCAGGCCAGGGTGCCCACCGCCACGGCGAGGGCGAGCAGCAGCACCGGCCCGGCGTGGGGGCGCCGGCCCGCCTGCCAGGTGCCCAGCATGAGCGCCGTCCACGGTCGGCGGTCCACCCACCGCTGCGCGAGCCGGGTCAGCGGCGGCAGCAGCCGCAGGGCGAGCACCGCCCCGGCGAGCACCCCGAGGGTCGGCGCGGCGGCCAGCAGCGGGTCGACGCCCAGGTCGCCGCCCTGGGACCGGGACAGCGGCGAGGAGTACCGGCGCAGCTGGTACCAGCCGAGCAGGGCGGACCCCACCAGCACGACGTCCAGCCCGGCCCGCTGCACCACGCCCCGGCGGCTCGGCCGGGACCGGCTGGCCAGGTCGGCGACGTAACTGTCGCCGCGCCGCAGGCTGGGCGCGAGCATCGCCAGGGCGCAGCCTGCCGCGGCGAGCCCGGCGACCAGCCACACCATCGCGTCGAGGCCGTCGTCCAGGCGCAGGGACACCGCGGCCAGCGCCGGCAGCCGACCGGCCTGGCCGAGCAGCTCGACGGCGGCGAGTGGGGCGAGGACGGCGGCGGGCGCCACGACCAGCACTGCCTCCCGGGCGGCCAGCGCGGCCACCTGCCAGCGGGCGGCACCCCGGGCACGCAGCAACGCGGTCTCGCCGCGCCGCTGCTCGGTCAGCAGCACGGCGACCAGCAGCAACGCGTACCCGCCGAGCACGACCACCAGCAGCATCGGGGTGACCAGTGCGGACCGGCCGACGAGCGTGGCCCGTTGCAGGCGTTGCACCAGGTCGTCCAGTGCGGTGCTGGCCACGGCCGAGTCACCCAGCCCGGCGGCGGCCGGCGTGTGTGTGCTGACCCTGCGGGCGGCCTCGGCGAGTCGGTCCAGGCCGCCGGCATCCGCCGCCGTGAGGTCGGGTTCGACGAGCCAGCCGAGGGAGGCGTTGGTCAGGAACCGGGCGGTGAAGTCCTCGCGGTGCACGGTCAACGGCCCGTAGGTGGCCGAACCGGGCAGCACCCCCGACGCGGTCTCCGGGGCCAGCCGCCAGTAGGGGTCCCGCGGGTCGGTGGGCGTCCACACCCCGACCACCGCCATGTCGGTGACCGAACCGGTGAACCCGTCGGTGACGGGGATCCGGTCACCGACACCGACCCGCAGCACCGACGCCACCGGCTGCGCCAACGCCACCTGCACGGCCTCGTCGCCGGGGCGGGGCCAGTCGCCGGCGGTCAACCGGGCGTGCGCGGCGAGGTCGTCGAGGAACACCACGGAGGCGTACGTGGTGCCACCGCTGTCGGGCACCGCGTCGCCGGTGTCGCCACGCAACTGCCGCCCGGCGGCGTACCCGGCGGCGTTGACGCGGGCCGGCACGCCGGCCAGGTCCACGTCGAGGCGGGTCCGCAGCGTCTCGTCGCGTTCCCGCAGGGCCCCGGCGGTACGGCCCGCGGCGGCGCGGACCAGGATCGTCTGCTCCTCCGCGGTGGCGCCCGACAGCACCGTACGGGTGCCGGAGTCGACCACTTCGCGGTGGTACGCGGCGAGCCCGGTCAACGCCACCGTGGCCACCAGGGTCGCCCCCACCGCCGCGAGGAGCAGCCCGACGGTGCCCCTGGCGCGTCGCAACGCGAGCCTCATGTCGTCGTGCCCCCCGCTGTGCCTCGGCCGCGACGCCGGTCGCCGCTGCCGTCACCGCAAGGAGCACCGAGGCCCCGCGAAAGGTTCGCAGGGTGATCAGACCGTTATCCGGCCTCAGGCACGCGGGCCGAGGTCCCCGGTGCGGTGGTGCCGCCGGCACAGCACCTGGTAGCGCACGTCGGCCGTGTCCACGGTGTCTCCGATGACGACCTGTTCACCCTCGCGGACCACCCGACCGTCGACGACGCGGGCGTTGAGCAGCCCCTCGCGTCCGCACCAGCACAGCACCTCGACCTGGATGCGGGCCACCTCGTCGGCCAGTTCGAACAGCCGCTGGGCGGCGGGGAACAGGCAGGACCGGAAGTCGGTGGCCAGGCCGAAGGCGTACACGTCGACGTCGTAGCCGTCGACCAGTTCGGCCATCTGCTCGACGTGCGCGACCGTGTAGAAGCTCGCCTCGTCACAGATCAGGTAGTCGATGCGTACCCCTTCGGCCCACGTGCCGCGGACCAGGGCGAGCAGGTCGAGGTCGTCGGTGACCTCGACCGCGTCGTGGGCCAGACCGATGCGGGTGGTGACCCGCGGCCCCAACGACCGGTCGATGCGGGTGGTGACCAGCCCCCGGCGGCCCTGCCGGGCGTGGTTGTGGTTCATCTGCAACGCCATCGTGGACTTGCCGCAGTCCATCGGGCCCCAGAAGAACTTCAGCGCCGCCGCGTGCAGTGGCCGGCCGTCCGCACCCCGCGCCGCGGCGCACCCGGTGGAACTGTCGCCGGGCCCCAGGGGGCGGGCCAGGCAGGTCGGGGAGGCGGCGTCGTCGGTCACGGACGGGCAGCCTAGCCGATCGACGCCGCCGGATCGGTGCGGCGCGGCGCGGCGACGGGTCTCACAGCACGCGCGGGGGCGTGTTCCCGGCGGCCACGATGGCCCGCCGCATCGGTACGGCCAGCAGCAGCAGGAACCCGACCACGAAGAAGATCAGCAGCGACACCAGACCCACCCGGTAGGAGTTGGTGAGCTGGAACACCAGGCCGAACGCCAGCGGCCCCAACCAACTCGTGCCCTTGTCGCTGATCTCGTAGAAGCCGTAGTACTCGCCTTCCTTGCCGGCGGGGATGAGCTGGCTGAACAGGGACCGGCTCAGTGCCTGGCTGCCACCGAGCACCAGACCGATGGCCGCGCCGAGCACCATGAACGGCACGGGCGCCTCGGCGGGCAACCGGAACGCGGCGAGGATGACACCGGTCCACAGCACCAGGCTCAGCAGCACCGTCTTCCACGCGCCGATGCGGGTGGCGAGGGCGCCGAGCAGCAGCGCCCCACCGAACGCGAGGAACTGCACCAGCAGGATCGTCACGATCAGGGTGCTCTGCCCGAGCCGCAGCTCCTCGGTCCCGTACTGGCTGGCCAGTGCGATGACGGTCTGGATGCCGTCGTTGTAGACGAGGAACGCCAGCAGGAAGTACAGCGTCAGCGGGTACGCCTTGATCCCCCGCAGGGTGCGGCCGAGTTGCCGGAACCCGCCGGTGAGCACGTTGCCGCCGTCGGCGACCGCGACGGCGGTGGGGTGTTCGCGCAGCCACCGCAGCGGCACCAGCGTGAACAGCGCCCACCACACGCCGGCCGAGACGATCGACCATCGCGCCAGGTCCAGGGTGCGCTCCGGCTGCCCGTTGTCGAACGTCTGCACCGCGACCAGGTTCAACGCCAGCAGCAGGCCGCCGCCGAGGTAGCCCAGCGCCCAGCCGCGGCTGGAGATGCCGTCGCGGTCGTCCGGGCCGCCGAGTTGCGGCAGGAACGAGTTGTAGACCACCACGCCCGCGCCGAAGGCGATGTTGGCCACCAGGAACAGCGCCCCGCCGAGCAGGTACGCCTCGCCGGTGACGAACAGCATGGAGACGGTGGCGGCGGCGCCGGTGAACGCGGCCGCGGCCAGCAGCCGCTTCTTGTGTCTCGTCCGGTCGGCCACCGCCCCGACGACCGGCAGCACGAACACGGTGAGGAACACCGACAGCGACACCAGGTACGGGAAGTACGAGCCGGCGGCCACCTTGATGCCCAGCGGGTACACGTACCCGGCGCAGGTGTCGGCGCCCAGCTCACAGCCGGCGGCCAGTTCGGTGACGGTGGTCAGGAACGGGCCGAGGAACACGGTGATGACGGTGGTGGAGAACGCCGACATCGCCCAGTCGTAGAAGTACCAGCCGGTGCGTTCGCGCCGGGTGCTGGCCGGCAGTGGGGTGTCGCGCGCCGCGGGGGTCGCGGTCTCGGCCATCGGTTCCTCGTCGGTGCTCAGGCGGCCCAGTGGCCGCGGCTGCGGTAGACGTCGCGCAGGACGCCGACGTGATCGGTCATGATGCCATCCACCCCGAGATCAAGTAAGTCGTGCATCTCGGCAGGTTCGTCGATCGTCCAGACGTGCACGTGCAGGCCGAGACGGTGGGCCAGGCGCAGGAACCGGCGGTCCACCACGGGCACCCGCCCGTAGCGCACCGGCACCTGCGCGGCCACCACCGACGGTGGCAGGCGCACCGGGCGGCCGGCCAGCGACGCCAGCCGCAGCCGCGCCACCTCCCGCATGCCGAGGCTGGTGGCGACCCGTCCGCCGGTGGCCGCCCGCAGTCGGGCCAGCCGGGCGTCGCTGAACGAGGCCAGCAGCACCCGGTCACCGGCACCGGCCCGGGTCAGCGCCGCGACGGCCGGTTCGACGGCGCTGTCGGCCTTGACGTCGACGTTGAACCGCACCTGCGGCCAGGCGTCGAGGACCTCGTCGAGGCGGGGCACCACGGCGGCCCCGCCGACGCGCACCGACGCCAGGTCAGCCCACCGCAGGTCGGCGATGCGCCCGGGTTCGCCGGTGACCCGACGCAGGGTGGGGTCGTGGAACACCACGGCCACCCCGTCGGCGGTGGCGTGCACGTCGGTCTCCACGTACCGGTAGCCGAGCGCGATCGCCCGCGCGAACGCCGCGGCGGTGTTCTCGTCGCCGTCGGCCGCACCACCGCGGTGGGCGAACGCCAGCGGCGCGGGAGCGTCCAGGTAGAGGGTCGGCACGCTGGGCAGTATGCCGGCCGCCGGTGACCGGAGACCGACCGACCGGCGGACGGCGGGTTGGCGGGGCGTGTCCGGCCGTCGGCGGGGCCCGCCACCCCAAGACTGCCGGATGCCTGACAGTGACGGCGGCACAACTGTTGGTCATGGTGATGATGGGTCCATGACGCCGTGGACGTTGTCCGGACCGGACCGTCAGGCCGGGTCACCATTACTGCGCCCGGTGGTGCAGTCCCGTCCGCTGGATCCGCTGCCGCCCCGGCTGACTCCGCCGCCCCCGCCGGCACCGCCACGGCTGCCGGCCGGTGCCGGGCTGCTGGCGGGCGCGGCCGTGCTCGTCGGCAGCCCCTGGGTCAACGAGCAGCTCAGGCAATGGCAGTCCGAGCTGGTCAAGAGGGACGACGGCATCGTCGGACTGATCACCGGCATCGGCAACACGGCCCTGTACGGACTGACCTGGCTGAGGTGGGACCTGGGGCTTGAGGACGGCCCCGACCTGACGTACCGGCTGTCGGAGAACCTGCGGACGGTGCTGTTCATCGTGCTCGCCCTGTGGCTGCTGCGCCGCCTCGCCGCAGCGACGCCGGTGCCGCCGCGTGGGCACCGCGCCCTGGTGGCGTTCGCCGTGCCGGTGCTCGCCGCGGTGGCGGCGGCCATCGGCGGGCTGGTCGTGCTGCTGTTCGACGACGGTGGCCACGCCCGCCAGCTGACCTCGCCATACTTGGTGCCCGACACCCTGTCCTCCGCGCTGTTCTGCGGCAGCGTCTTCGGAGTCCTGCTGGCGTGGCTGACGGCACGCCGAAAGCCACCGGCCACCGATCCCACCGCATCCACGCCACGGAGGTGAGCCGGATGGTGCTACGCGACGAGGTCGACATTTCCCCGGGGGAGCCTCCGCCCGACGACCCGCACCGGGACAGCGACACCGAGGCCACCCGGTACCTGTGTGTCGCCGCGTACACCGACGAGGAGTTCACCGATCGGGTGCTCAGCGAGGTGTGCGACGACGAGTTGCGCGCGGTCGCTCCATCGGTGGGCTTCGACCTGGCTGCGGTGCTGCGGCACTGCCTGCACGCCCGCCGCCGCCGGCAACGCCGCGACACCTGGCTGGTCGTTCTGGGGGGCGTGGCGGTGCTGCTGTCCCCACTGTCGACCCTGGTGGTCGGCGCGGCGATGGCGTTCGGGACGGCCCTGGCCCCGTTCCGCCCGACCCGGCACGGCCCGGCCGGCCCGCTGCTGGGCGTGCTGTCCGTCGCGATGGTGTCGCTGCTGGTGCTGCTGCAGATCAGCCTGGTGTCGCCCAGCGACGGTGGCCTGGCGGATCTGGCGGTCGGCCGGCCGTGGCTGGCCCTGCTGTTCGGCGTGGCCGCGTGGCTGGTGCTGGTGGGCTACCTGATGGGCACCCGGCAACTGCTGGTGATGCGGCTACGGCGCGACTTGTTCGACCCGGCTCCCCGGGACCTGCCCCAGCCGGGCCGCTTCGCCGCCCGGCTGGCGGCCGTCGCCGAGGCGCAGCGCGGCAACGTCACCGTCTACGGCGGGTACGCCCCGTTCGTCGGGCACGGCACCCCGGTGGCCGGTTGGTCGTTCGCCCTGCCGATCCTGCCCGTCGGGCAGGAGCCGGGCCTGTTCGGTCCCGGGGCGGGCGGGGACCGGCAGCCGGCCCTCTTCACCGTCGTCGACCTGATCGACCACGTGCGGCAGCGGTTGACCGCGATCCGGTGGGACCCCGCCGGTGATCCCGACCCCGACGCGGGCCGCCTGGCGGGGCTGCGCCTGGAAGACCGCGTCTTCGTCGGTGGGCACCTGCTGACCGGAGACGCGCGGCTGCTGCCCGACCGGGCGCGGATGCCCCGCCAGCGGTGGTCCCACGCGCAGGTCCTGCAGGTGGCCGCCCATCCGCAGGGCGCGGCCCGGCACTACCTGTGCGCCGTGGTGCCGTCGTGGGGTGGGGAGGTCGTGGCCTCCACGTTCCTGCACTTCTCCACCGACGGCCGGGTGCTGTATCTGGAGTGCGCCCGCACGGTGCTGGAGCCGCCACGGTTGGCCTACCACGACGTGGACCGGCTGCCCGAGGTGCTGCCGCCGAGCCAGTTCGCCCAGCTGCTGGCCACCGCGACCGAGCGACTGCTGCGCACGGCGCTCGGCGCGCCGGGGCGGCTGCTGCGTGACCTGGTGGCCGCGCTGCGGCGCAACCCACGCCAGGCGCGGCTGCGCCGCGCCGCGCAGGAGGACCTGGGCTACGACTACGGGACCCGGGTCGGGGTTCGGGAGCTCGCCGCCGGCTCCGGCTACCACAACTACTTCCAGGTGCTCGACGCCGCGAAGCACCTGAAGGTGGTCGAGCGGCACGTCCTGGCCGCCATCGTCGACTTCCTCGACGAGCGGGGCGTGGACACGGCGGAGTTCCGGATCCGGCAGACGACCATCCTGAACCAGGGGGTGATCCAGACCGGTGGGCTCAGCGTGGTCGGCAACCAGGCCGTCGGCACCGGGGCGCAGGCCCAGCAGCAGACAACCGGGACGGCCGCACCGCGCGCCCGCCGGGCGGGGGAGAACTAGCCAGGGGAGGCGACGGCGTGTCCGACAACTCGACCAACTACGGCATCCACCAGTCCGGTGGGGTGAGCCAGGTGGGCAACCAGGCGGTGGGGCCCGGCGCGCACGCGGTCGGCGGGAGCCTGGCCGCGACGACGCCCACCGGGGTCGACGTGCCGGCGTTGCTGGCCCAGCTGCTGAAGCTGGTGGAGCAACACCGGGCGCAGCTGCCGCAGCCGGCGCATGCGGTGGCCGCCGAGTTGCGGGCGCAGCTGGGCCGCCCCGACGTCGAGCCGGCCCGGGTGACGGTGCTGTTGCACCGGCTGGCGGCGCTGGCCAGCCCCGTGGCGCCGGTCGCGGCGGCGGTCACGGAGGTGCTGAAGGCGGTGCAGGCCGCCTGAGGCCGGTGGCCGATCGCCGGAGGGTCAGCCGGTGCGACGGCGGTGCACCCGGGTGAGGTCGACGGGCCGGCCGGGGTCGACGTGCCGGGGCCGGTCGGGTTCGTCGGGGCGCAGCGGGGCGAGGGTGTCGGTGAGCGCGTCGATGATCCGGTCGGTGGCGTGCCGGGCGGCGCCGGGTGTGTCGGGATGCAGTCCGCCCAGGTCGACGGGGTCGCCGAAGTGCACCCGCAGCACGGGCCGGCGGGTCAGGCTGCGGGCGAGGCCACGCAGCATGCCGCGGGGCGCCCGGTAGGGGAGTACTTCGTGGGAGCCCCACTGGGCGACGGGTACGACGGGCGCGTCGCAGGTGAGCGCGAGGCGGGCGGTGCCGGTCTTGCCCCGTTCGGGCCACATGCCGGGGTCCAGGCCGATGCGCCCCTCGGGATAGACGAGGATCGCGGAGCCCGAACCGACCGCCGCGGCGGCGGCGTCGAGGGCGCGGTGCACGGCGGCGGTGCCCCGGTCGACGCGGATGTGCCCGGCGCGGCGCATCGCCGCACCGATCAGCGGGGCGCGGAACAGCCCTCCGGTGGCCATGATGCGCGGTGCGACGCCGCGGGCCCGGCAGGCGGCGGCGAGCACCACCGGGTCGAACGGGCTGATGTGGTTGGCGGCCAGGATCAGGGGCCCGTCGCGCAGCGCGGCCGGGATGTCCCCGGTGACCTCCAGGCGGGCCAGCAGGGCGACGACGGCGCGGGCGAGCAGCTGGGCGGCGCGCCAGATCAGCGGCGGTCGCCAGGGGGAGTGGGTGGTGTCCATCAGCCGGTCATGATCGCATGCCCGCGCCACCGTGGGGTGTCACGGTGGGCCGGGGGACCGGGGTGATCAGGGTCATTGGTCCCGGGCCGGTTCGGGCCCTGCGTCCCTGCCGACACCCCTACGACGGGAAGTAGTATTTACTACGTCTCGTAGTATGAAGAGCCTGGGGGGTTGCAGGTGGACGCGTTGGACGTCGCCCGCTGGCAGTTCGGTGTCACCACCGTCTACCACTTTCTGTTCGTGCCGCTGACCATCGGCCTGTCCGTGCTGGTGGCGATCCTGCAGACCCTCTGGCACCGCACCGGCGACGAGAAGTACCTCAAGCTCACCAAGTTCTACGGCAAGCTCTTCCTGATCAACTTCGCCATGGGCGTGGTCACCGGCATCGTGCAGGAGTTCCAGTTCGGCATGAACTGGAGCGACTACTCCCGCTTCGTCGGCGACATCTTCGGCGCCCCCCTGGCCATCGAGGCCCTGGTCGCCTTCTTCCTCGAATCCACCTTCATCGGCCTGTGGATCTTCGGCTGGGACCGGCTGCCCAAACGCCTGCACCTCGCCGCCATCTGGGCCGCCGCCATCGGCACCAACCTGTCGGCCTACTTCATCCTCGCCGCGAACTCGTTCATGCAGAACCCCGTCGGCTACCGCATCAACCCCGACACCGGCCGCGCGGAACTGACCGACTTCGTCGCCGTCCTCACCAACAAGGTCGCGCTGATCACCTTCCCGCACACCATCGCCGGCGCCTTCCTCGTCGCCGGGTCGCTGCTGGTCGCCGTCGCCCTGTGGCACCTGATCCGCAACCGCGACAGCGCCGACACCCCCGCCTACCGGTTCGCCGCGAAGTTCGGCGCCTGGGTCACTCTCGCGGCCACCGCCGCCGTCATGATCACCGGCGACATCCAAGGCAAGATCATGACGCAGGTGCAGCCCATGAAGATGGCCGCCGCCGAGGGCCTGTACGAGACCGAGAGCCCCGCGCCGTTCTCCGTACTCACCATCGGCAGCCTCGACGGCTCCCGCGAACTGTTCGCCATCAAGATCCCGTACCTGCTGTCCTACCTCGGCACCGGCGACCCCGACGGCACCGTCGCGGGCATCAACGACCTCCAGGCCCAGTACGCCACCCAGTACGGCCCCGGCAACTACGCCCCCATCATCCCGGTCACCTACTGGAGCTTCCGCTTCATGATCGGCTTCGGGCTCGCCGCCGCCGCCATCGCCCTGCTCGTGCTCTGGACCCAGCGCAGGGGCCGCACCCCCACCAGCCGCTGGTTGCTGCGCGCCGGCCTCGCCATGCCCGTGCTGCCCCTGCTCGCCAACTCCTTCGGCTGGATCTTCACCGAGATGGGCCGCCAACCCTGGATCGTCTTCGGCGAGATGCTCACCCGCGACGGCGTCTCCCGCAGCGTCTCCCTCACCGAGGTCCTCACCTCCTTCACCGCCTTCACCCTCATCTACGCCACCCTCGCCGTGATCGAGGTCAAACTCCTGATCCACTACGCCAGGGCCGGCGTCCCCGACGTCACCGAAACCCCCGCACCCGACGACACCGACGACGCCGAGCGCCCGCTCGCCTTCGCCTACTGATCCCGGAGCCCCACGTGGAACTGACCACCATCTGGTTTCTCCTCGTCGCCGTCCTGTTCACCGGCTACTTCATCCTCGAAGGCTTCGACTTCGGCGTCGGCATGCTGCTCCCCGTCCTCGGCCGCGACGACCGCGAACGCCGAGTCATGATCAACACCATCGGGCCGGTCTGGGACGGCAACGAGGTCTGGCTCATCACCGCCGGCGGCGCCATGTTCGCCGCCTTCCCCGAGTGGTACGCCACCCTGTTCTCCGGCTTCTACCTGCCCCTGCTGCTCATCCTGCTCGCCCTCATCGCCCGCGGCGTCGCCTTCGAATACCGCCACAAGCGCCCCGAAGCCACCTGGAAACGCCGCTGGGACACCGCGATCGTCGTCGGCTCACTCCTACCCGCGATCCTCTGGGGCGTCGCCTTCGCCAACATCCTGCGCGGCGTACCCCTCGACGCCGACCACGAGTACGTCGGCGGCCTGCTCAACCTGCTCAACCCGTACGCGCTGCTCGGCGGCGCCACCACCCTGGCCCTCTTCCTCACCCACGGCGCGGTGTTCATCGCCCTCAAGACCGTCGGCGACATCCGCGACCGCGCCGCCACCCTCGCCGTACGCCTCGGCGTCGCCACCGCCGGCCTCGCCGTCGCCTTCCTCACCTGGACCCTGACCATCCGCTCCAGCACCACCGCCGTCGTGTTCGCCGTCGGCGCGGCCCTCGCCCTGCTCGGCGGCCTCGCCGCCGCCCACGCACGCCGCGAAGGCTGGGCGTTCACCGGCACCGCCGTCGCCATCGGCCTCGCCGTCGCCACCCTCTTCGCCGCCCTGTTCCCCAACGTCATGCCGTCCACCCTGGACCCCGCCGGCACCCTGACGGCCACCAACGCCGCCTCCACCCCCTACACCCTGACGATCATGACCTGGGTGGCGGTGATCTTCACCCCCATCGTCCTGGCCTACCAGGGCTGGACCTACTGGGTGTTCCGCAAACGCATCGGCGTCGCCCACATCCCGCAACACTGACCCGACCCACGTCCCGCAGCACCGACCCGCCGCCGGGCGGCCGCGACCCTCCCGCGGCTGCCCGGCGGCCCACCCACGACGACCGGCCCTCGACACCCACCACCACCCCCGCAGAAGATGACCGGGTGACCCACCACCACTACAGCACCACCGTCACCTGGACCGGCAACCTCGGCACCGGCACCAGCGGCTACCGCGACTACCGCCGCGACCACCACGTCACCACCGACGGCCGCCCACCCATCCCCGGCAGCAGCGACCCCACCTTCCGAGGCGACCCCACCCGCTGGAACCCCGAACAGCTCCTACTCGCCTCCCTGTCCCAGTGCCACATGCTCTGGTACCTGCACCTGTGCGCCGACCACCACATCGTCGTCACCGACTACGTCGACCACGCCACCGCCACCATGACCACCGACGACACCGGCACCGGCCGCTTCACCGACGCCCTCCTACGCCCCCACGTCACCGTCGCCGACCCCACCACCGTCGAGACAGCCACCGCCCTGCACACCGCCGCCCACCACGCCTGCTACATCGCCAACTCCGTCACCTTCCCCGTACGGCACGAACCCACCGTCACCGCGACCTGAACGCCACAAAACCGCTTCGACACCGCCAGCACCGCGACTAGGGTCCAGCCGTGTCCACCACCATCCGCGAACTCACCACCGACGAACTCACCGACGCCTGGCACCTCGGCCGCCTCACCTTCGGCTCCGACCCGCAACCCCCGGCCAACCTCACCACCCCCACCGCCGACGCCACCCGACACGGCGCCTTCGACCACACCGGCCGCCTCGTCGGCAAAGCCGTCGACCTGCACCACCACCAGTGGTGGGCAGGCCGCACCGTGCCCACCGCCGACGTCGCCGGCGTGGCCGTCGCACCCGAAGCCCGCGGCCACGGCACCGCCCGTGCCCTCCTGCGCGCCCTGCTCACCACCGCCCGCGACCGCGGCGCCGCCCTCAGCGCCCTCTATCCCACGACCGCCGCCCCCTACCGCGCCTGCGGCTGGGAGGTCACCGGCGAACTGCGCACCCTCGAACTACCCACCGCCGCGCTCCCCGCCCACCGACCGGCCCCACACCTCACCGTCCGCGCCGGCACCCCCGCCGACCTGCCCGCCACCGCCGACCTCTACCAACAGGTCGCCCGACACCGCACCGGCCTGCTCACCCGCCACGGCCCCCGCTTCGAACCCGGCGACGAACCACCCTTCGACGGACTCACCCTCGTCGAACACGACGGCCACCTCGTCGGCTACGCCGGCTGGAACCGCGGGCGCGGGTACGGCCCCGACGCGATCCTCACCGTCGAAGAGGCCCTCGCCACCACCGGCGACGCCGCCCGCACCCTCATCGGCAACCTCGCCACCTGGCACAGCGTCACCCCCACCATCCGCCTGGTCCCGCTGCCCGGCGACGCCGTCACCGCCCACCTGCCCCTGGAAGTCGCCCGCGTCCAGCACCGCGACACGTTCATGCACCGCCCCGTCGACATCGCCCGCGCCGTCGAAACCCGCGGCTGGCCCGCCCACACCCGCGGCCACGTCACCTTCACCCTCACCGACGACCTCGCCGACTGGAACACCGGCACCTGGCACCTCGACGTCGCCGACGGCGCCGCCACCCTGCGACCCACCGACACCGAACCCGCAGCCCACCTCACCGTGCGCGGCTTCGCCCTGCTCCACGCCGGCGTCACCACCGCCCACGCCGCCACCCAGGCCGGGCTGCTGCACCCCACCGGCGGCCACCACCCCGGCGAACTCGACCTCCTCGCCGCCGGCCCACCCGCCCACCTGCTCGACTACTTCTGACCCCTCCACCGGCAGGGGCCGGGCAGGGGGAAGACCCCCGCCCGGCCCCTGCCGACAGCGCACACCACGACCAGATCGGCGCCGTCAGCCCGCCTCGCGCAACTCCGCCAACCGCGCCTCGATCTCCGCCAACTCCGCCCGCAGCCTCTCCGCCTGCTGCTCCGCCTCGGCCCGCTCCACCGACAGGATCTGCTCCACCGCCTCGTGCACCCCCGGCACATCCACCAGCGCCACCATCCGCAACGCCTCCGCCGGCTTCACCACATACGGCTTCGCCAACACCTTCGCACCCTGCTGCGCCGCCACCGTCCACTCACCCTCGGCATACGCCAACGTCACCGTCAACCCCGCCGGCCCCTTCGGCTTCACCGCCTTCGCCGCCTTCACCACCCGCCGCGCCGGCTTCGCCTCCGCCGCCTCCACCACCGGCTCCTCCCGCCGCTGCGCCGGCACCCGGTCCAACACGAACTCCGGCTCCGCCGCCACCGCAGGCACCGGCGCCGGCTCCTCCACCTTCGCCTCCCGACGCCCCGCACCCCGCGGCGCGACCGCCACATCGGTGGGGGAGAAGGGCAACTCGTCACGCCCGAACCGCACCACCACGAACTCGTCAGACACCGCCGGATCGGTCAGCTCCACCACCTGACCCACCTGCCCCGCGATCTGACCCGCCGCAGCCGTGAACACCACCTTCGGCCGGCGCCCCGCCGCCAACGCCTCCCGGATGCTGCGCACCTCGTCATCGGACAACCCCTGGCCAGCGGCACCCATCAGCAACCTCTCCCGTACACCCGTTCCGACGCCTGCCTTGATACCAGCCCACCCCGACAACCGGAAGATCAACCCCCCAGCACCCGCAACGCCCGATCCGCGTGCTCCTGCACCCCCAACTCACTGTGGACCACATCCCGCACCCGCCAGTCCGTCCCGATCACGAACGTCATCCGCCGCGTACCCAACGGCCCCAACGGCAACCACCGCCGCGCCCCGAACCGCCGCGCCACCACCCCCTGCGGATCCGACAACAACGGAAAGTCGAACCCGTACCGGCGCGCCAACCGTGCCTGCCGCTCCACCGGATCCCGACTGATCCCCACCCGCTGCGCACCCACCACCCCGAACCGCGTCGCAAGATCCCGGAACCGCCGCCCCTCACCCGTACACACCGGACTCAACGCCGACGGATAGAAGAACACCACCACCGGCCCCCGCGACAGGAACTCCGACAACCGCCGCAACCGACCCAGATCGTCCGGCAACTCGAAGTTCTCCACCACATCACCCACCAGCAGCCCCGACATTGCAACCCTCCACACCGCGCGACAACACCCGCTGCCATACCTGCGCCACGCACCGCCGATACGTCACACACCCCCGGTAACCTCACCCCGACACGACACAGGGGAGAGGCACTGACCCACAGGGGGAGGGGCAATGGCACCCGTCACCGTCATCACCGGCGGCATCCGCGTCAACGCCGTCACCCCCGGCATCATCCGCACCGACATCCACGCCCTGTCCGGCCAACCCGACCGACCCGACCGCGCCGCCCCGCGCATCCCCCTCGGCCGACCGGGCGAACCCGACGAGGTCGCCGCCGCCATCGCCTGGCTCCTCAGCCCCGACGCCTCCTACACCACCGGCGCGATCCTCCGCGTCGCCGGCGGCCTCTGACCCACCCCCGCGAGCCACACCATGACCACCACCGAACCCTCGACGTACCCGACGCCCGACTGCACCACGAGATCCGCGGCTGCGGCCCGCTAGCGACACCCGCGGGCGTTCAGGCGCGCGGCCTGGCGCATCAGGTGGTCGCGCTCCGCGAGGTTCTCGGCCCTCCGGGCCGCCTCGGCATACCGCCGCGCCGCCGTCACCAGGTCACCGTCACGCTCGTGCAGATACGCCGACACCGCCGCGTAGCGAGGCAGTGAGTCGTCCAGCGCGGCCAGCGCCGCCAACCCCGCACGCGGTCCGTCGGCCTCACCGACAGCCACCGCACGGTTGAGTCGGACCACCGGGCTGTCCGTCAGAAGCGTGAGTTCGTCGTACCACTCGACGATCTGCACCCAGTCGGTCTCCCCGGCGGTGGGCGCGTCAGCGTGCAACGCCGCGATGGCGGCCTGGGCCTGGAACTCACCCAGCCGGTCACGGGCGAGAGCCGCCCGCAGGATCTCGACCCCCTCGGCGATCAACCCGGTGTCCCACCGACCACGGTCCTGCTCGGCGAGCGGCACCAGGCTGCCATCGGGCGCGGTCCGGGCGGCACGCCGGGCGTGATGCAGCAACATGAGGGCGAGCAGCCCCGCCACCTCGGGGTGGTCGATCGTGGCCGCGAGCTGCCGGGTGAGCCGGATGGCCTCGGCAGAGAGGTCGACATCACCACCGTAACCCTCGTTGAAAACCAGGTAGAGGACACGCAGGACGGTGGCGACGTCACCGGGCCGGTCGAACCGCACCCCGGCGACGGTGCGCTTGGCCCGGCTGATGCGCTGCGCCATGGTCGCCTCCGGCACCAGACAGGCCCGGGCGATCTGGCGGGTGGTCAGTCCACCGACGGCGCGCAGCGTCAGCGCGACCGCCGACGACGGCGTCAACGACGGGTGGGCACACAGAAAGTACAGCTGGAGCGTGTCGTCCACCATGGGCGTCGGCCCGGGCACCGGCTCCTCGTCGACGAGGCTCTCCCGGCGGCGGCGCGCGGCATCCGCCCGGGTCGCGTCGAGGAACCGGCGCCAGGCCACGGTGACCAGCCAACCCTTCGGGTCCCGTGGCGGGTCGGCCGGCCAGGCGCGGACCGCCTCGACCAGCGCGTCCTGCACGGCGTCCTCGGCCGCCGTGAAGTCTGCGCCACGGCGGACGAGGATGCCGAGCACGCTGGGCGTGAGGCTGCGCAGCAGCGCCTCGTCCACCGTCAGTCGGTGATGGTGGGCGGCGCGGTCAGGAACGGGCGCACCTCGAGCCACTCGTGGATCGGTTTCCCGTCCGCACCCGGAGCGGCCGACAGCTCCCCGGCCAGCTCGATGGCGCGGTCGTAGCTGTCGACGTCGATCACCATCCAGCCGGCGATGAGGTCCTTGGTCTCGGCGAACGGGCCGTCGGTGACGGGTGGGCGCCCTTCGCCGTCGTACCGCACGAACGTGCCCTCGGGGGCGAGCGCCTGGCCGTCGACGAACTCGCCGGTCTGCACGAGTCGGTCCGCGAAATCCTGCATGTACTGCATGTGAGCCGAGATCTCCTCCGGCGTCCACCGGTCCATAGGCACGTCGTTGACGGGTGCCGGAGCGCCACGGTAGTGCTTGAGCAGCAGATACTTGGCCATCTCGTCCTCCTCGGTGCTGGCGTGATCCCGTTCGGTCCACGTTCACTGCGGGGACGGAGCCGGTCACGGGTTCTCGACACCCCGCTGTCCGCCATTGTGGCGGTGAGCCCGGATGCCGCACGCAGGACACGGCCGGTTGCGGATTGGGTCGGCTGCACCCCTCGCCTCCGGCACAGCGAAGGATTCGATAATCTACATTATGTCAAGTTGGAGTGGTCGTCCCGCTCCCCGCGCCCCGGACCCGACCTCTACGCGGCGACGAACTGGACGAACTCCAGGAGCAGGAACGCGGCGAAGAGGAGCATGACCATGCCGGAGATCCGCTCGAACCACAACGCACGGCGTGGTGTCAGATAGCGGCGCAGAGCTGCGGCTCCTGCGGCGAGGAAGAGAAACCAGATCCAGGAGGCGCTCAACGCGCCACCGGCGAACAGCATGCGTGACGTTTCTGCCTGAGCGGCCACGGCAGACCCGATCACGCCTACCGTGTCGAGGATCGCGTGCGGGTTCAACAACGACACCGCCACGGTACGGCGAATCACGCTCCTGACCCTGAGTGCCTCGCTGGCCTCCAGCCGCATGGTCGTCGCCGTGCTGCGCCAGGACTGCACACCCAGATACGTCAGGAACGCGGCTCCACCCAGCAGGAGTGCCCCACGCAGCGCCGGGAAACCGGTCAGCAGGCCGGAGACGCCGGCGGCTCCGGCCAGGATGAGCAGCGTGTCGCAGCAGCCCGCGGCGATGACGGCCCAACCCGCTCGGGGCCAGCCCACGGCGAGGCCCTGCCCGACGACGAAGACGTTCTGCGCGCCGATCGGCACGATCAGGGCCAGCCCGAGAGCCAGGCCCGCCAGATAGGTGGTCTCCATGCCTATGCGCGGGCTCGGACGCTGACCTCGGCGGTGGCGTGGGCGGCACCGAGCAGGTGACGGGTAACGCGTTTCGCCTGCGGGGCGACCAGGGCGGTCAGCGCCTGGGCCGCCTCGTCCAGGGTCGACTGCCCGACCGCACCCGGTACGCCCTCCAGAAGGAACAGGACGTTCTCGACGTTGGAGGTCACCTTGGTGCGCTCGGCGTCGCGGTGGTTCCAATGCCTGGTCAGGACGGAGAAGTCGTCGGCGTAGACGACTTCTCCGGGGCGCGGCTGCTCGGTGGTCTCCGGCTCCCCCAGCGGGGTGAAGACGTCGCCGTCGCGCGCCAGGCGCAGGTGCAGGTCCCCGCGCACGGCGTCGAGGTCGAACGCGCCGGCGGGCAGCCCGTGCCGAACGGACACGGCGTTGTACGCGTCGACTGGCCCGTTGACGCGTGGTAGCTGACCGGTGCGTGCCAGCCGTCGGCACAGGGCGTCGACGCTGGGCCGCACCCTGCGCGGATTAGTTCCGAAGCGGCGGTAGATGGCGTGCCACACGGCGATCGGCGGGTCGTCCTCGGTGGACGGGGCCCACGAGCCGTCGGCCACGGATGCCTCCAAGGCGGTCAAGGCGCGCTCGGCGGCGGGCCACGAGTCGGCGCCCGCCACCCCCTCCGCGACGACGAGGGCGATGACCACCTCGGGGTACCCGCTCAGCACGGTGTGGTCGATGTGCAGTGTGGTCATGCCGTTGCCCTGTTCTCTGTCCAACCGGTACGGGGCCGTTGCCGCACCCGAGTGCGATACCTGATCTTGCTTCGGTACTCGTCATCCTCGCTGAGGAGCACCCGGTGCAGCTTCGCCAACTGGTGGTGCGGCACTCCCGGCCACATGTGGTGAATCGTATGGTAACCGTCGCCGTGAGGGTGAATGAGCAGCCGCTGCGCCAGCCCGAGATTGCTGACGGTGGCGGCGAACACCGTGTCTGCCTCGCGGTAGACGTGTTCGCTGCTCTCGCCGATGAAGCGCACCACCGGCAGGGCCACCAGGTGTGCGACCAACCACGCCAGCGCGGCAGAGCCCGCCCAGACCGGCCCGCCCAGAAGCCATCCCGGCAGTACTATCACGACGGCGCACCACGCGAAGGGCAGGAGCGCTGTGCCGGGCGCCGATCCGAGGGTGTCCAGCCAACCGCGCTGGTACGGCACAAACCGGCAGAGTAGGCCGACAGCGTATGAGCCCAGGTCGGACCGGTCGAGGTCCTCCAGGTCGAGCTGCTCGTAGCGTTGCCGGTCCGGGTCGGCGGCTGTCCCGAAGCGCCCGTGGTGCACCAGATGACTCTGCCGGTAGTCCGCGATCCGCGCACCGGTGGGTACGCCGGCCAGGACAGCGGCGAGGACGTCACCGAGGGTCCGGTGCCGCCGGCTCCAGTTGAAGTGCGACGCTTCGTGGACGAGGCATTCCAGGGCACGCAACTGCCGCGCCGCGACGACCACGCCGAGGAGTACCGCCGTACAGATCACCAGCCAGCCCGCATGTCGAACCGCAGGTGACGTGGCAGCCAGGAGGACCACCGGAATCGTCAGGTGGTCGAGGACCGCGACGGCGGTGGTGCGCCACACGTTGGTCGCGTGCGCGCGGGCGATGGCGTCACGGAGGGCGATCGGGTTCCTGTATCCCCTCCGGTATCCGGTTTCGACGGTGCTTGGTTCCATTGTGCGCTCGTCGGATGTCACGGGAGCGCTCCTCCGTTCCGGGTGCGGTCGAACATGGTTACGAGCGGCGCGAGGCAGTCGCGGGAAGGGTTGTGCGGGCGTCAGCCGGCCACGATGAGGGCGCGGCGACGGGGCGGGGTGTCGCGTGGACACCACGTCCGTGCGGGGCTGTGCGGCATGGGTTCGCGGGGCAGGGTCGGTGACCCTGGCGACAGGGCCCCGTCGGAAGTGCTTGCGCCCGCCGTTGATCTACGCATGTCGAGACTCCCCCGTAGAGGCTCGGATCTGCCGGCGAAGACGGCGCACGGCGATCCCGCGCAGCTCGGCTTCGGCGCGCCAACCTACCAACGGATTCGCATGCCACGGGCCCGTGAACACGCACCGTGACGTGGCCGTGTCGCACGCTCGGGCGCAGGTATTGCCGTTACGCGGAGATGTTGCTATGGCGACGCTGCGTCGCGGGCGGGAGGTGGTGCGACGCTCGGCGCCGGGCCTCCGCGAGGAGGTTCATCCCCGCCGGCTGACGTCGCGAAGCGGCACGCAACAGTGATGGACGCAGCCTCGAACAGTGATGTATTTAACTTCGTCGCATTGCGGAGTGTGAAGAACTTCCCCACTTCGAGTGGCCACCCCAATGCGAATTTCATGCATAATATCCCTTATGCATGACAAACAGGACGATTCGGTGTGTCGGCTGCTGGAAGAGTTCCTGATCGCCCGGACCACCCGCAAGCCCTCCCCCCACACCCTGGCCGCCTACCGGCGGGACCTGACCGCCGTCGCCACCCTCGCCGCCGAACTGGCCGCCCCTCCCCTCCCCCTCGACGCCCTACGGATCGGTGACCTGTCCCCCCGGCTGATGCGGGCAGCGTTCGCCCGGTTCGCCGCTCCCCGCTCGGCGGCGTCGGTGCACCGCGCCTGGTCGACCTGGAACGGCTTCTTCTCCTTCCTGGTCGCCGAGCAGGTCGTGGCGGGCAACCCGATGCCGGCGGTGGACCGCCCACGTGCCCCGCTCCCCCAGCCCAAGCCGCTGCGCGGCGACGACACCCCGGAGCAGCTGCTGGCGGCGGTGTCACGGTCCGAGGGCCGCCAGCGTGACCCGTGGCCCGAGCGGGACGTGGCGGTGCTGGCGTTGGCCCTGTGTGCCGGGCTCCGGCTGTCGGAGCTGCTGGCGTTGCGGGTGGGTTCCCTGGCCGGTCGGCCGGGCGAGCGGCGGGTCGAGGTGGCCGGCAAGGGTGGGCGGCCCCGGGTGGTGCCGGTCGAGCCGGACCTGGACGGGGTGTTGGCGGCCTACCTGGACAGTCGGGCGCGGCGCTTCGGTGCCCGGTCGGTGCGGCCGGACTCGCCGCTGCTGGTCGACCGGGCGGGTGAGCCGCTGCGTCGGGGCGGGCTTCAGTATCTGGTGGAGTCGTGTTACCGGCGGGCGGGTGTCACGGACCGGGTGCCGCGTGGGGCGCGGTTGCATGCGTTGCGGCACACGTTCGCGACCCGGTTGGCGGAGGACGGCGCGGGTGCGGCGGAGATCATGCGGCTGTTGGGGCACGCGTCGTTGGCGTCCTCGCAGACGTACATCGAGGTGACGGCGGGTCAGCAACGTGACGCGGTGCGCAGCATGCGTACCAACCGGGCGTTGACGGGGCTCGTGCGGCCGTGAGGGTGGGTGCGGCGCGTGCGGTGGCAGCGGCGTGGGTGCGACGGTACGCGGCGCGGGATCCCCTGGTGGAGGGGGCGTTTCTCAGTGGGTCCGTGCCGGGGTTGCCGGTGGATGCGGTCCTGCCGGTGTGGTCGGACGTGGACGTGGTGGTGGTGCGGGCGGAGCCGGCGGAGAAGGTGGGCAAGTTCGGGTGGCGGGGGGTGCTGCTGGAGGTCACGGTGGTGACCTGGGCGGAGTTGGGTTCGGCGGAGGATGTGCTGGGCTCGTGGGTGTTCGCGCCGAGCCTGCGGCGCGACGGGGTGTTGTGGGATCCGTCGGGGCGGTTGGTGGCGTTGCGGCGGCGGGTGGTGGCGGGGTTCGCCGACCCGGTGTGGGTGGCGCGGCGGTGTGCGGGGGTGCGGCAGCGCGCGGAGGTGGGGTTGCGGGCGGTGACGGACGTGGGGCCGTTGCACGCCCAGGTGTCGGGGTGGTTGTTCCCGACGTCGTTGACGGCGGTGCTGCCGCTGGTGGCGGCGGGGGTGGATCCGACGGTGCGGCGGCGGTACGTGGTGGCGGCGGAGGTGTTGGCGGCGTACGGGATGGGGGGTCGGTATCCGGCGTTGCTGTCGCTGCTGGACGGCGGTGGGGTCGGTGTGGGCGCGGTGCGGGCTCATCTGGCGGGGCTGGCGCGGGTGTTGGCGTTGGTGGCTCCGGTGGCGCGGACGCGGTTCTTCTTCAGTGGCGATCTGGCGCCGTCGGCCTGGCCGGTGGTGTTGGCGGGCAGCGCGGACCTGGTGGCGGTGGGGCGGCACCGGGAGGCGATGTTCTGGATCGTGGCGACGTACGCGCGGTGTCTGGCGGTGGTGGAGGTGGACGCGCCGGAGTTGGTGGAGGAGGTGTCGGCGTTGCTGGAGGCCGCGGTGGCGGATCTGGGGGTGGCGTCGGCGGTGGCGCGTCGGCGGCGGGCGCTGGAGGTGTTGGCGTTTCTGCCGGGGTGGTGTGAGGAGGTGCGGGGGCTGGTGGGGCGGTGAGGTGTCGGGGTCAGCGGCGGGCGGCGTGCAGGGCGTTGCGGAAGAGCATGGCGACGGTGGTGGGGCCTACTCCGCCGAGGCGGGGGGTGATGGCGGCGGCGATGTCGGCGCAGCGTTCGTCGACGTCGGGTAGGAGTCGTCGGCCGGCGTAGCGGACGCCGCCGCCGATGACGACGGCGCCGGGGCGGATGTGGTGGGGCTGGATGATGCCGGGGACGCCGGCGGCGGCGATGAGGATGTCGGCGCGGCGGGTGTGCGCGGTCCAGTCGGGGACGCCGGTGTGGATGACGGTGACGGCGGCGTCGGCGGTGGGTCGTTTCTGGGTGAGCAGGAGGGCGAGGGGGCGGCCGAGGGTGGCGCCGCGGCCGAGGATGACGACGTGTCGGCCGGCGACGGGGATGTGGTGGTGGTCGAGGAGTGCTTCGATGCCGGCGGGGGTGCAGGGGGTGGGGCCGGGTAGGCCGAGGGCGAGGCGGCCCATGTTGGTCGGGTGCATGCCGTCGACGTCCTTGTCGGGGTCGAGGTGGTGCAGGGCGCGTTCGTGGTCGAGGTGGGTGGGCAGGGGGTGTTGGAGTAGGACGCCGTGGACGTCGTGGGCGGTGTTGAACTGGTCGATGACGTGGTGCAGGTCTGCCTGGGTGGCGGTGGCGGGCAGGTGGACGTGAGGGCTGGTGAAGCCGAGTTCGGTGGCGTGGCGTTGTTTGATGCGGATGTAGCCGGCGCTGGCGTCGTCGTCGCCGACGAGGATGGTGGCGAGGCTGGGGGTGACGCCGGTGGCGCGGAGGGTGGTGACGTCGGCGGCGACCTGGGTGAGGATCTTGTCGGCGACGGGGTGGCCGGGCAGGAGTCTGGCGGGCATGGCGCTCCTCGGGGCGCGGGCCCAGGCGGTCGACCCGCGTGTGAGGGCTCCCCGATGGTTGTCCATCCTCCGGCCGCCGGTCGCGCGTGCGGCCATTGTGGCATCAGCCGAGGTCGACGACCAGTGGTCGGTGGTCGGAGATGGTGGACGCGGGTGTGGTGACGGCGGTGACGGGTGGTAGCTGTTCGATTCCTCGGGGGTCGGCGAGGATGTGGTCGAGTTGGATGCGGGGTTGGCCGGCGGGGTAGGTGGGGCGGCGGCCGAGTGGCTGCCAGCCGGAGATGGCGCGGGCGAGGCCGGCGGGCAGGTTGAGGTCGCCGAGCAGGATGCGGGGTGTGGGGAGGGTGCGTAGGGCGCGGACGACCTGGCGGAGTTGGTGGGCGTTCCAGCCGGGGACGAAGGACAGGTGGGTGGCGGCGACGGTGAGGGGGCCGTGGGGTGTGTCGAGGACTGCGGCGAGGACGACGCGGGGTTCGTCGCGCAGGAGGATGAGGCCGCCGTGGGGGCCGGGGATGTAGACCGGGGAGCGGACGGGGGCGGGTCGTAGGCGGGTGACCTGCCAGGTGGTGACCGGGTGGCGGGTGACGAGGCCGACGCCGTAGCAGGGTTCGCCGTGGCCGTCGTCGTCGTGGGTGAGGGGGCGGAACTGTTCGCCGGGGGTGCCGACGACGGCGGCGGCGAAGCGGTGTTCGGGGGCGTCGAGGGCGTGGGCGGCGATGGCGGTGAGGTCGTGGTGGCCGCTGCGGGTCTGGTCGCGGTCGACTTCCTGGAGGGCGAGGACGTCGGCGTCGAGGGTGGTGACGGCGGCGGCGAGGCGGTCGGGGTCGACGAGGCCATCGGTGAGGGAGCGGCCGTGCAGCAGGTTGAACGTGGCCAGGCGCACCGTGTCACCTTACGTGGTGGTGGCACTGTTGCCGGATGGTGAAGGTGCTGCTGTGTTCGATGTTGGTGTTCGTGGCGGTGGGGGCTGTCGGGGTGTGGGTGCGGCGTCGTCGGGGTCGGTGAGGCTGGCGGCGGGCGGAGTCGCGGGCGCCGTGGTGGGTGGTGAGGCTGGCCACAGGCGGTGCCGTGGGGGTGGGGGCGGTGGGAAGAATGCCGCCCGTGGAACTGGACCCGGTGACCCTGTCGACGTTGCTTGCCGCCGCTGTGGTGGCGGGGTGGGTGGACGCGGTGGTGGGTGGTGGTGGGTTGTTGTTGTTGCCGGCGTTGTTGGTGACGGGGATGCCGCCGGCGACGGCGTTGGGGACGAACAAGCTGGCGGCGATCGCGGGGACGTCGACGGCGGCGGTGGCGTACGCGCGGCGGACGGCGGTGGACTGGGCGGTGGCGGGTCCGGCGGCGGTGGTGGCGGTGGTGTGTGCGGGGGTGGGTGCGGCGTTGGCGGGTGCGGTGCCGCCGTCGGCGTACCGGCCGGTGGTGTTGGTGGTGTTGGTGGCGGTGGCGGTGTTCGTGGTGGCGCGGCCGCGGGTGGGTGTGGTGGCGGTGCCGGGGCGGCGGACGCGGCGGCGGATGGTCGGGGCGGTGGTGGTGGCGGGGGTGGGGATCGCTCTGTACGACGGGTTGGTGGGGCCGGGGACGGGGACGTTTCTGGTGTTGGCGTTGACGGGGTTGGTGGGTGCGGACTTTCTGGGTGCTTCGGCGATGGCGAAGGTGGTGAATGCGGGGACGAATCTGGGTGCGTTGGTGGTGTTCGGGGTGACGGGGCACGTGTGGTGGTTGTTGGGTGTGGCGATGGCGGTGGGCAACGTGGTGGGGGCGCTGGTGGGGGCGCGGATGGCGTTGCGGCGGGGTGCGGGGTTCGTGCGGGTGGTGTTGTTGGTGGTGGTGTTGGCGTTGGTGGTGCGGTTGGGGTGGGCGCAGTGGGTGCAGGGGTGATGGTGTCGGCCGTGGGATGGATGGTGCCGGCCGCGTGGTGGGGGCGGCCGGCACCGGGGTGTGGCGGGGTGGTCAGGCGTGGCGGACGATCTGGTCGTGGTCGAGGCGGGGCAGGCGGGGTTTCCAGGCGTCGGGGCCGGGGTGGCCGATGTTGACCAGGAGTAGGGATTTCCAGCCGGTGTCGGTGAAGAACTCGGTGTCGACGCCGGTGGTGTCGAAGCCGGCCATGGGGCCGGCGGCGAGGCCGGCGGCGCGGACGCCGAGGAGGAAGTAGCCGATCTGGAGGGTGGCGTTGAAGCGGGCCAGGGTGTCGCGGTCGGTGGGGTTGGCGGCGAAGTGGGCACGCATGCCGGGGCGGATCGGGTAGATGGTGTCGAGGTGTTCGTGGAAGTTGGTGTCGGCGGCGAGGACGGCGACGACGGGTGCGGTGGCGGTCTTGGCGCGGTTGCCTTCGGCGACGTGGGTGAGTAGGCGTTGGCGGTTGTCTCCGGGGCGGATGAACAGCACTCGCAGGGGTTGGGTGTTCATGGCGGTGGGTGGGTATTTGGTCAGGTCGATGATGGCGTGGAGCTGGTCATCGCTGACGGGGGTGTCGGTGAAGGTGTTGGCGGTGCGGGCTTCGGTGAACAGTTGGGCCTGGGCGTCGGGGTGCAGGGTGATCAGGTGGTCGGGCAGGACGTTGGTCACGGGTTCTCCTCGGGACACGACAGCTGGGCTTCCCGCACGATAGCAGCTAGCTTTTTAGAAGCGGCTGGTTTGCGATGAGGGCCACGTATGCTGGTGTCATGACGGTCCCCTCCCCGGTCGACGGTGACACCCGGGCCTGTCCCGGCGGGTTGACCCGGGCGTTCGCGTTTCTCGGCAAGCGGTGGAACGGGATGATCCTGGGCACCCTCGCGCAGGGGTCGGCCGGTTTCGCGGAGCTGACCCGGGCGTTGCCGGGGATCAGCGAGTCGGTGTTGTCCGACCGGCTGGGTGAGCTGAACCGGGTGGGTCTGGTGACCCGGACGGTGCGGCAGGGTCCGCCGCTGGGGGTCAGTTACGGCCTCACCGAGCGTGGGACGGCACTGTTGCCGGCGCTGGATGCGCTGGCCCGCTGGGCGGACGAGAACCTGCCCGCCGAGGGGCCGGAGGGCTGCTGAGAGGCCGGAGGGCTGCTGAGCGCCGCGACGGCGAAGCCCTGCCGGGTGCTGGTCGCCCTGCCGCGCTTGGCTCCGGTGCGGCCGCGGGCCTGCCGGCTGGGGCACGTCGGCCGGCGGCAAGCTCCTCGCGGGCCCGGTCCGCCCGGCGGGCGGCGGGTCAGTGGCGGCGGGGTGAGTCGAAGCGGCCGGCGCGGATCTCCCGCAGTGCGCGGCGGCGGGTGTCGCCGCGCAGCGTGTCGACGTAGAGACGTCCGTCGAGGTGGTCGGTCTCGTGTTGCAGGGCGCGGGCGAGGAAGCCGTGGCCGGAGATGGTGAGCGGTTCGCCGTGCTGGTCGAAGCCGTGGGCGGTGGCGTGCAGGGCGCGGGGGGTCGGGAAGTACATCCCGGGGATGGACAGGCAGCCCTCCTCGTCGTCCTGTAGCTCGGCCGACAGTTCGAGGGTGGGGTTGACCAGGTGACCGCGGTGGCCGTCGGCGTCGTAGACGAACACGCGGGCGGCCACGCCGATCTGGGGGGCGGCGACACCGGCGCGGCCGGGGGCACCGAGCAGGGTGTCCATCAGGTCGGTGACCAGGGCCCGCAGTTCGGCGTCGAAGCTGGTCACCGGGTCGCAGGGACTGCGCAGCACGGCGTCGCCGATGATCCGGATGTCCCGCATGGTCATGGTGGCAGTTTACCGGTCCGGGTCGATGGCCGGGGTTCGGTGGTCGCGGTGGCGCAGGAGTGCCTCGACGCCGTCGAGGAGGCGTTCCAGGCCGAACTCGAAGGCCCGGTGCGGGTCGGTGGCGGCCTGGTACTCCTGGCCTGCGGTGGCGCCCACCCGCACGGCGAGGGGGTAGCGGCGGGGGTCCATGGCGCGTTCGAGGTACGGGGCGTGGGCCTGCCACCACTGCTGTTCGGTCATGCCGGTGCGGTCGGTGGCCCGGGCGGCCTCCACGGCGGGGCGGACGGCCCCGTGGACGTAGCCGTTGACGAGGGCGACGACGGCGTCCATCTCCAGGTCGGTCAGGCCGATGCCGTCGACGGCGCGCAGTTCGTGTTCGTACTTGGCGATGACGTGGGGGCCCAGGGGTGGGCGGGTGGTGGCGACCTGCAGCAGCCAGGGGTGGCGCAGGTAGAGGTCCCAGTTGGCGTGGGCGATGCGGCGCAGGCGTTCCCGCCAGCCGGTGGCGGGGTCGTCGGGGAGGACGGCTTCGCCGGTGACGGTGTCGAGCATGACGTCGAGCAGTTCGGCCTTGCCGGGGACGTGGGTGTAGAGGGACATGGTGCCGACGCCGAGGTTCTCGGCGACGCGGCGCATGGACAGGGCGGGCAGGCCGTCGGCGTCGGCGATGTCGATGGCGGTGCGGACGATCCGGTCGACGGACAGGTCGGGACGGCCTCTGCGGCTGACCCGTTCACGGGTGCGCCACAGCAGGGCGAGGCTGCGGGCGGGGTCGCCGGTGCCGGAGTACTCGGTGGTCACCCCGGCACTGTAGCCGTACGGTGTACGGCGCGGGAGGTGGGTCGGGGTGCGGCGCTCGGGGTCGCCCGCAGCCTCGACCGCGGCCACACCTCGACCTCGGCCACGCCGTGGCGGCGGACGCGGCGGCCGGTGGGGCTCAGGTCGGGCTGGTGGCTCAGGTGAGGGCGGCGCGGATCGGGGCGGCCTTCGCGGCGGCTTCGGCGACCTCCGCGTCGGGGTCGCTGCCCCAGGTGATGCCGCCGCCGGCCCACACGTGGACCGCCTGGGCGTCGACGGCGGCGGTGCGGATGGTCAGGCCCAGGTCGACCCGGCCGGGGGTGACCCAGCCGAGCGCGCCCATGCTGGCGCCCCGGCCGACGGGTTCCAGGGTGGCGATCCGGTCGAGGGCGGCGAGTTTCGGGGCGCCGGTGACCGAGCCGCCGGGGCACAACGCGCGCAGCAGGTCGGCCAGGCCGAGTCCGTCCGGGCAGGCGGCCGAGATGGTGGACTCGGCCTGCCACAGGTCGCACCAGCGGCGGACGGCGAACAGGTCGTCGACGCGGACGCTGCCGGTGCAGGCGACCCGGGCCAGGTCGTTGCGTTCCAGGTCCACGATCATGATGTGTTCGGCGCGTTCCTTGGCCGAGGCGAGCAGGTCGGCGCGGCCGGCGGTGGTGGCCGGGCGGGTGCCCTTGATGGGGCGGGTGATCAGCCGGGCGCCGGTCACCTCGACGAGGGTTTCGGGTGAGGCGCAGCCGATCGCCCAGCCGGGGCCGGTGAGGACGCCGCCGTAGCGGGCGCCGGGCAGCCCGGCCAGCCGCGCCAGGGCGGGCAGCGGGTCGCCGGTGCAGGGGGCGGCGGCGTGGCCGACGAGGTTGACCTGGTAGACGTCCCCGCGGCCGATGGCGGCGCGGACGGACCGCACGGCGTCGGCGTGCTGGGCGGGGGTCCAGCTCGGCGTCCAGTCACCGAGCCACCAGCCGGCGGGCGGGGCGTGGGGCGCGGGGCGCGGGGCGCGGGTGTGGCCGTACACGACGGCGACGAGGTCGGGCAGGTCGACGGGGTCGGGTGGGCCGGTCGGTGCGCCGGCGAGCAGTGCACCGGCGGCGGCCGAGACGTAGAGGGCGGCGCCGCACACGCCGTTCGGGTCGTGTGCGGCGGCGGGGCGGGCCAGGTCGTCCAGGGGTACGCCGTGGGCGGCGAGGAACTCCTGCACGGTGACGGCGGGGTCGCCGCCGTCGGTGCGGCGCCACTGCCAGCGGGCCCGTTCGACGAGGGTGTCGCGGCATGCGGCCGGCGCTCCCGGCGCATCGACCCCCATGCGTGGGAGCGTTTCCACGACGTCTGGCCCCTTACCTCTCATCCGTTCAGTGGATTTCCCACGCGCCACGCGCACTTCTGCTCGATAGCACGTGCGTGCGCTTGGTACCGTGCGTCACTGGTCATGTGAACCATGACACAGTGCCCCCACAGTCCGGAGAACCCGATGTGTCAGCACCAACCCACCTGCCCCTCCGCCGAAGCCATCGACCGGGAAGCGGCCAGGGTCATCGCCTGCTTCCCTGAACAGGGATGGAGCCTGCTCTGCAACGGTGTCATCGTCTTCGAGGACACCGGCGAACTGCTTCCCGACGGCAGCAGCATCGCCCCGCACCGCGGGCCCGCCCGTCACGCCCTCGCCGCCTGAACGGTCACGATCCGTCACGAAAGTGTCCGCGCCGCCCAGGCTAGTCCCCCGGCAGGGACGACATCAGCCCAGGTCGGCGGCCCGCCGGGGCGGGTACCGCAAACCCACCGCCCCGGCGCGTAGCGCTCCGCTCAAGCCTCGAACGCCTCCGGCGCGGGACAGGAGCAGACCAGGTTCCGGTCCCCGTACGCCCCGTCGACCCGCCGCACCGGCGGCCAGTACTTCCCCGCCCGGTCCACCCCGGCCGGGTACGCCCCCACCGACCGCGGATACGGGTGCTCCCACCCGTCACCGGACACCATCGCCGCGGTGTGCGGCGCGTTGGCGAGCGGATTGTCCCCCGCCGGCCACCGCCCCGACCCCACCTGGTCGATCTCCGCCCGGATCGCGATCATCGCCGCGCAGAACCGGTCCAGCTCCGCCAGATCCTCACTCTCCGTCGGCTCCACCATCAACGTCCCCGCCACCGGGAACGACATCGTCGGGGCGTGGAAACCGTAGTCGATCAGCCGCTTCGCCACGTCGTCGACCGTCACCCCCGTCGCCTTCGTCACCGGCCGCAGGTCCAGGATGCACTCGTGCGCGACGAGACCCTTGTTGCCCGCGTACAACACCGGGAAATGGTCACGCAGCCGCGCCGCCACGTAGTTCGCCGCCAACACCGCCACCCCGGTCGCCCGGGTCAACCCCGCCGCACCCATCATCCGCAGGTACGCCCACGGGATCGGCAGGATCCCCGCCGACCCGTACCGCGCCGCCGCGATCGCCGGCCGGCCCGGCCCGTCACCACCCAGCGGATCCCCCGGCAGGAACGGCGCCAGGTGCGCCCGCACCGCCACCGGACCCACCCCCGGTCCACCCCCGCCGTGCGGAATGCAGAACGTCTTGTGCAGGTTCAGGTGCGACACGTCCGCCCCGAACCGGCCCGGCCGCGCGTACCCCACCAGCGCGTTGAGGTTCGCCCCGTCGACGTACACCTGGCCACCCGCGTCGTGGACCTTCGCACACAGCGACGCGATACCCGTCTCGTACACCCCGTGCGTCGACGGGTACGTCACCATAATCGCCGCGAGGGTGTCGCGGTGCCGGTCGAGCTTCGCGTCGAGGTCGACCAGGTCGACGTTGCCGTCGGCGTCACAGCCGACCACCACCACCCGCATACCCGCCATCACCGCCGACGCGGCGTTCGTGCCGTGCGCCGACGACGGGATCAGACACACGTCCCGGTGCCCCTCACCCCGGCTGCGGTGGTAGGCCCGGATCGCCAGCAACCCCGCCAACTCACCCTGCGACCCGGCGTTGGGCTGCACGCTGACCGCGTCGTAGCCCGTCACCTCCGCCAACCAGCCCTCCAACCGGCCGATCAGCTCCCGGTACCCGGCCGTCTGCTCCGGCGGCGCGAACGGGTGCACGTGCGCGAACTCCGCCCAGCTCACCGGCTCCATCTCGGTGGTGGCGTTCAGCTTCATCGTGCACGACCCCAGCGGGATCATCCCCCGGTCCAGGGCATAGTCGAAATCCGCCAGCCGCCGCAGGTACCGCAGCATCGCCGTCTCCGACCGGTGCGCGTGGAACACCGGATGGGTCAGGAACCCACCGCAGCGGGCCAACCCCGCCGGCAACGCCACGTCGACGTCACCGTGCCACGCCGGCACCCCGAACGCCGCCCACACCCGCTCCAGGTGCGCCACCGTGGTCGTCTCGTCACACGACACCCCCACCCGGTCGGCGTCGACCAGCCGCAGGTTCACGTTCCGCTCCGCCGCCGCCGCGACCACCTGCGCCGCCCGGCCCGGCACCGTCGCGGTGACCGTGTCGAAGAACGCGACGTCGGCGACCTCGACGCCCCCGGCGCGCAGCCCGGCCGCCAACCGCGCCGCCATGCCACGGGTACGCGACGCGATGTCCCGCAGCCCGTCCGGGCCGTGGTAGACGGCGTACATGCCGGCCATCACCGCCAGCAGCACCTGCGCGGTGCAGATGTTGCTGGTCGCCTTCTCCCGCCGGATGTGCTGCTCCCGGGTCTGCAACGCCAACCGGTACGCCGGGTTGCCGTCGGCGTCGCGGGACACCCCGACCAGCCGACCCGGCAGCATCCGCTCCAGCCCGGCGCGCACCGCCAGGTAACCGGCGTGCGGCCCCCCGAACCCCATCGGCACGCCGAAGCGCTGGGTGGTGCCGGCGGCGATGTCCACGCCGATCTCCCCCGGCGCCCGCAGCAGGGTCAACGCCAGCAGGTCAGCCGCCACCGTGACCAACGCCCCGGCCGCGTGCGCCGCCGCCACCAGCGGCGCATGGTCACGCACCGCACCCGACGCCCCCGGATACTGCAGGTGCAGACCGAAGAACTCCGCCGGCAACTCCTCCCGGTCGACGTCGACGACCCGCACCTCGATGCCCAGCGGCTCGGCCCGGCCGGTGAGCACCGCGACGGTCTGCGGCAGCGTGTCCGCGTCCACCACGTACACCTGACTGCGGGTCTTCGACGCCCGCCGCGCCAACGTCATCGCCTCCGCCGCGGCGGTGCCCTCGTCCAGCATCGACGCGTTCGCGGTGGCGAGCCCCGTCAGGTCGGTGACCATCGTCTGGAAGTTCAGCAACGCCTCCAGCCGACCCTGGCTGATCTCCGGCTGGTACGGCGTGTACGCGGTGTACCACGCCGGGTTCTCCAGCACGTTACGGCGGATCACCGCCGGGGTGTGGGTGCCGTGGTACCCCAGGCCGATCATCGACACGGCCACGGTGTTGCGGGCCGCCAGGGCCCGCAACTCCGCCAGGGCGTCGTGCTCGCTGACCGGATCCGGCAGGTCGAGGGTGCCGTGCCAGCGGATCACCTCGGGAATCGCGGCATCCATCAGCTCGTCGATCGAGGCGTACCCGACGGCCTCCAACATGCGGGCCTCGTCGGCCGGGGCGGGACCGATGTGACGGTCGGCGAACTGCTCAGCAGTCATGGACGGCGCTCCTGCGGGGCGGGGTCGACGGGTCGGCCCTCCCCCTCTGTCACGCCCCGACGCGGCGCTCCACAGTGCCTGCCCGCGAGGTCCTTTTGCCTGAGAGGTTCCGGGGAGGATTTGCCCCTTCGGCGCCGCCCCCGCAGAGGGCGGTCTCTCCCACACGGGTGGTACCGGCATGGTCAACGCTACCAGCGTCGCCGCCCCCGACCGACGTCGTACCCCCGACCGGGCTACCGCACCACCGGCGGCACACCAGCCGGAGCCGCCCCCACCCGCCCCGGCCCCACCGGCACCCCACCGACCAGCCGGTCGGCCAACGCCGGCAACAGCCGACCCAACGGCGCGTCGACGGTCACCGCCGCGTACGCGTCCCCCCGCGTCGGCCCCTGGTTGACGATCACCACCGGCACACCGAGCTTCGCCGCCCGCAGCACGAACCGGCGACCCGACATCACCGCCAACGACGACCCCAGCACCAGCAGCAGCCGCGCCGCCTCCACCAGAGCGAAACAGTGAGCCACCCGCTCGGCGGGAACGGTCTCCCCGAAGAACACCACGTCCGGTTTGAGCATGCCCGTCCCGCACACCGCGCAGCCGACCGTCCGGAACCCGGCCACCTGCTCGTCACCGAGCTCCACGTCACCGTCCGGATTCACCGCCCCCGCCACCGCGTCGAACCCCGGGTTCACCTGCCGCAACCGCAGGTCCAGTTCCTCCCGCGACGTCCGGTCACCGCAGCGCAGACACACCACCTCGTCGAGCCGGCCGTGCAGCTCCACCACCCCCGTCGCCCCCGCCGCCGTGTGCAGCCCGTCGACGTTCTGCGTGACGATCCCGTCCACCAGACCGCCCTGCTGCAACCGGGCCACCGCCCGATGCCCGTCGTTCGGCCGCGCCCGCGCGATCAACCGCCACCCCAGGTGGCTGCGCGCCCAGTAGCGCCGCCGGGCCGCCGCGTCACGGGTGAACGTCTGGTACGTCATCGGGGTGTGCCGCCGCGCGACACCACTGGGCCCCCGGTAGTCCGGGATGCCCGACTCGGTGGACAGCCCCGCCCCGCTGAGCACCACCACACCACCGCCGGCCACCAGGGACGCCAGCGCCTCGAACCTCACCGTCACCCCACCATGCTGCCTCGCCGCGCCCACGATCGGCGACCACGTCCCCCACCCCCACCGTGACCCGGAACACCCGCCGCGGCAGCACCGGCCGCAGCCGGCCGCTAGGTTGACGGTATGCGCGTCGTCATCGCCGGAGGACACGGCAAGATCGCCCGCCTGCTGGAACAGGAACTCGCCCGCCGCGGCGACACCGCCGTGGGGCTCATCCGCAACCCCGACCACGCCGCCGCCCTCACCGCCGCCGGCGCCCACCCCGTCGTCTGCGACCTCGAACACGCAGACGTCGACGAGGTCGCCACCCACCTCGCCGGCGCCGACGCGGCCGTGTTCGCCGCCGGTGCCGGCCCCGGCAGCGGCGCCGCACGCAAGGACACCGTCGACCGGGCCGCCGCCGCGCTGCTCGCCGACGCCGCCCAGACCACCGGCGTACGCCGCTACCTGCTGATCTCCTCCATGGGGGTCGACCAGCCGCCTGCCCCCGGCACCGACGGGACGTGGGCCGCCTACCTGCGCGCCAAGAAAGCCGCCGAGGACGACCTGACCGGCCGTGACCTCGACTGGACGGTCCTGCGACCCGGTCGCCTCACCGACGACGAACCCACCGGACACGTCACCCTCGCCCCGCACACCCCCCACGGGGCGGTCACCCGCACCGACGTCGCCCGGGTCCTCGTCGCCCTCCTGCACGCCCCGCACACCGTCGGTCGGGTCCTCGAACTCGTCGGCGGGAACACCCCCGTCGCCGACGCCGTCACCCACGCCTGACCACCACGGGCCGGCCCCCCGCCCGGGGCCGGCCCGTGGTGGTCGGTCGCTCAGCGCTGCTGGTGGCGAGGCAACGCCGCCGTCGGCGTCGACGCCGCACCCACCGCCGGATTCTGCTGCTCCCGCGTCAACCGGTCCATGGTGCGCGCCAGATGCTCACTGCCGTCATCCAGGTGCCGCGCCGCCGCCTGCATGTGGGAGATCATCATCTCCCCGTAGATCCGCAGCGCCTCCCGCGCGGCCACCCCGTCGTCGAACGTCGACCCGGCCGAGGCACGGTAGTCCTGCACCGCCCGCTCGGCCTCCTGCCGGGCCTCCTCCACCGCCGCGCGCACGTAACTCTCATACTGCACCCGGGCATACTCGGCGACCCGCCGCGCGTAGTCGTGGGCCTGCGCGATGATCTGCTCCGCCTCCCGTTGCGCCGCCGAGAGCAGATTCACCTCCTTCGCCGCCGGCAGGTTCACCGACGCCGCCCCGGCACTCGGGATCACCCCGTGCCGGTGCAACTCCACCCGGTCGTTGAGCCGCTCGTTCTCCGCCCGCAGGTTCGCGACCTGCGTCGCCAACAGATCCAACTCGTCGGCCACCTGCACGCGGAACCGATCCACATCCGCGTTGTCGTAGCCACGACGCGCGAACGACGCCGACGCGAACTCCCACCGGCGAACCCGGTCGGCGGTCATCCGCACCTGCACACCACCGGACACCTGCCCGCCGTCGTAACTACCGATCGGACTCGCGCTCACCGGGCCCACCGTCCGTTCACGACTGCGGGGCACCGCTCCGCCGCACTCCTCGGGCCTGCCGTTCGTTCGCGACTGCGGGGCTCGCTGCGCTCACTCCTCGCGCTCACCGGGCACCTCCGGAAATGTCAGGGGTGGACGGCCGGTCCACCGCCGTGCGCCACGACGGCCCGTACCAGTGCTTACCCAGGCCCTCGTGGTGCAGCTGACCGGCGTGGTAGCCGGCCTGCTGCAACGTCGCCACCGAATGCGACACCATCTCGTCCGACCCGCACACGTACACGTGACGGGAACGCCAGTCACCGTCGGTCAACGCCCGATCCACCGGATGGACGACCTCCCCTGGCCGGTTCACATCCAGACCCACCACACAGGTCACCGTCAGCCCCGGATACGACGACGCCAGCTTGTCGATCGCCTCGCTGTCGTAGAACTCCGTGCGGGACCGGGCCCCCACATACAGGTCCACCTTGCGGCGGGAGCCCTCCGCCACCACCTGCTCCACCAACGCCTTCACCGGCGCCCAGCCGGTGCCACCGGCCAGCAGCAACAGATCCGCCGACCCGGCCGACCACAACGTCAACCGGTCCCCCACCGGGGCCGCAAGATGGATCTGGTCGCCCGCCGCGCACCCGTACACCAGCCGCGACGACACCGCCCCACCCGGCACCGCCCGCACGTGCAACTCCAATGTGCCGTCAGCGCGGGGCGCGTTCGCCGGCGAGTAGTACCGCCACGACCGCACCGCCGGATGCGACACCCCGATCGACTGACCGGGGGTGAACGGCAGTAGGTACTGCGGACGCACCGTCAACACCGCCACGTCGAAACCCCGCCGCTCGTGAGCGACGATCTCCCCCACCCACCACGGCGGGTTCACCGCCTCCGCGGCCTCCGCGGCCTCGATCATGACCTGCGACACCAACCCGTACGCGGCCGCCCAGTCCTGGGCCAGTTCGTCGGTCCACCGCTCGGCCAGGAAATGCCGCAACGTCGCCAGCAGCGCCTCCCCGACCGCCGGATAGTGCTCCGCCCGCACCGCGAACTTACGGTGATCGGCCCCCAGATCCTGCAGGAAACCCATCAGCCGGTCCACCTGGTCCACGTTCGACACGATGTGACCCAGTGCGGTCACCAGCCGGTCCCGCTGACCGGCCATGTTCGTCGGGAACATCTGCCGGGTCTCGGGATGGGTCAGGAACAACGTCGAATAGAAGTAGAGGGGCACCTGGTCGCCGTGCGCGGCCACCACCGCCCAGCTCTGCTTGAGCCGAGGAACGTCCACGCTCAGGCGCCCGCCGGGTTCCCGCCGGCCACCACCTGGTCCTGCACCTGCGCCAGCACACCCTGCACGTCGCTGATCACGTCACCGGGCACCCCCAGCTCCGCCAACGTCGCCGTCAGGTGCCCACCGACAGCGACGTAGTGCTCCACCGGGATGTGCAACGGCTGGTGCGCCTCCGCCAACCCCCGACCGGCGTACTCGTTCGGCCCACCCAGCACCACCGTCAACATCAACGCCAGGTGCCGGCGCTGACCCACCATGTCCACCTCGGCGAAGTAGCCGGCCAACTCCGGGTCTGCCAGAACCTTGTCGTAGAACAGCTCGACAGCGGCCTTCACCGCCGCGGCACCACCGATGCGCTCGTAGTGGGAGGTCGGGGTGGTCTCTTCGGTAACCGTCACGGATGGTCCTTCCAGCGTGAAAGGGGTCGCGCGGAGGTTCGACGCGCGGGGACATCGCGGACCGCCGCCATGAGCCCATCCGTGCGAATAGGCAGGAATCGACGAAACCGCGTGTCGGACGATAGCGTGCCGTCGCCGCCCCGTCACGCCCGCCCTATCGGATTCCCGACACCACAGCCCGCAGACGCGGGCACCGCCCACACCCGCCACCCGCGCACGCCCCCACGGTGACCATGCCCCGTGCGGTCGCCCCCACCACGCCCCGCACCCACGGACCGACCGTCACCAGACACCATGGACAGCCGTGACCGTGGACGGCACACCGGACAACCACAACCGGGCCGCCGACCCTGATGACCCGCTGAACGCCGCCGGTCCGCTCAGCCTGCGCGTCGCCGCGCCCGCCGCGCCGCCAACTCGTCGCCCACCGGATCCTCCACCGGAGCGGCCGGCCGCTCCGGTTCCACCGCCGGTTCCGCCGGCAGGTGCGACAACGACCCCTGGATCTCCTTGAACGCACCACCGATCGCGATGCCGAACACCCCCTGGCCGCCCTGCAACAGGTCGACCACCTCCTCCGGCGACCGGCACTCGTACACGGTCGTCCCGTCAGAGATCAACGTGATGCCCGCCAGGTCGCCCACCCCACGCGACCGCAACGCCTCGATCGCCTTACGGATGTTCTGCAACGACACCCCGGCGTCCAACAGCCGCTTCACGACCTTCAACACCACCAGGTCGCGGAACGAGTACAACCGCTGTGTCCCCGACCCCGACGCGTCCCGCACGCTCGGCACCACCAGCGCCGTCCGCGCCCAGTAGTCCAACTGCCGGTAGCTGATCCCCACCGCATGGCAGGCCGTCACACCACGGTAACCCACCGCACCGTCACCGTCAGTTGCCGACCCTGGCGTCACACCCGGCTCGTCCAGTCCCGTACCCGCACCGGGATCTCGCGGTTCGTGCATCCGGACAACCTCCCCGCCCGTGCGGTGACCCGTCGCTTCCGCAACGTGCACCCCTCGACACGGCAACCCTATAGCGACCGCCAAGGGTTACCCCGGAGAAAGCACCGCGACACGCCGCGCATCGACAGCGACCAACGTCACCATCACTGAGAGTCATCCACCGACGATGAATCCCACCGCCGGCACGAAAGCAGGCTCAGCCCGCGAAATCCTCCGGACGCACCTGCTCCAGGAACTCGCGGAACTTCTCCACCTCGTCCTCCTGCTCGTCGGGAATCACGATCCCCGCCTCACTGAGGACCTGCTCCGCACAACGAATCGGGGCACCCACCCGCAACGCCAACGCGATGGAATCACTCGGCCGGGCCGACACCCGCACCCCGTCACCGAGCAACAGATCCGCGAAGAACACGTTCTCCTTCAACTCCGTGATCTCCACCGCCTGCAACGGGGCCTTCAGCGCCGCCAGCACATCCCGCAACAGATCATGCGTCAACGGCCGAGCCGGCTTGACACCCTGCTGCTCGTAGGCGATCGCCGTCGCCTCGACCGCGCCGATCCAGATCGGCAAGTAACGGTCCCCTCGACCTCCCTGAGCAGGACGATCGGCTGGTTACTCGGCAGCTCCACCCGAACCCCGACCACGCTCAGCTCGCGCACCGCCGCCTCCGTGTCGTTGTCACCTACGCCGCACCGCGCCCTTCCCTGCACGGTACACGGACCGCGACACGGCCGTCCCACGCGCTACCCGCACACGCCCGCGCCAGAAGAGGGGTTACCCCGGCAAGCCTACGACACGCCCCCGGGACACATCTTCCCCCACGGCCCCGCCGCACCTCACCGACCCAACGTCGACCGCAACCCCACCCGCACCAACGCGGCATGCAACTGCTGCGACAACGCCACCAACTCCCGCGCCGTCTCCGCCGCCCGCGCCCGCGCCGCCGGGTCACTCTGCCGCACCAACGGCGCCACCAACTGCGCGAACAACCCGACCTCACGATCCGCCGACGTCCGATAACCACGAAGATGCCGCGGCTGGAACCCGTACGCCGCCAGACCCGCCACCGCCGCCGCGATCACCAACGCGTCCGCGTCATACCACCCCGGCGGATCCGGCACCACCAGACCCAGCCGCTCCAACTCCGTCAACGTCGACTCGTCGACACCACTACGCGCCACCAGATCAGCCCGGTCGAGCCGCACCTGCGACGACTCGACCGGCTGCCCCCGGCCCGGCACCTCGCCATCCGGACCCACCGCCACCAACGTCGGCCGCTGCCGACCCGCCGCCTCCTCCGAGACATCCCACTCGGCGAGCTGCGCACGAATCACCCGCAACGGAAGATACTGGTCCCGCTGCGCGGACAGCACGAACCGCAACCGCGCCACGTCATCCCAGCTGTACTTCCGGTAACCCGACGCCGTCCGCTGCGGCTCCACCAGGCCCTCGGCCTCCAGGAACCGCAGCTTCGAAATCGTGACGTCAGGGAAATCCACCCGCAGCTGGCCCAGCACCTCACCGATGCTCATCAGCGGATGCGCACGACCAGCCCCGGACGGCGTCGACGCCGCAGGATCATTCACCCCCGGCCGGCCTCCTCCGGACGCGGACCGGCAATGAACACCACCCGAAACTTGCCGATCTGCACCTCGTCACCGTTGCTCAACGTCGCCGCCTCGACCCGCTCCCGGTTCACGTACGTGCCGTTCAGGCTGCCCACATCCCGCACCGTGAACGTCCCACCATCCCGGTGGAACTCCGCATGCCGCCGCGACACCGTCACATCATCGAGGAAGATGTCGCTGTCCGGGTGCCGACCACTCGTCGTCACATCATGATCCAGAAGGAACCGGGCACCCGCGTTCGGACCCCGGCGAACCACCAGCAGCGCCATCCCCGGAGGCAACGAGCCGGACATCCGGCTCGGCACCACATCGGTGTCCGGCCCCTCCAGCACTTCGTCCAGCGAACCGAGATTGAGCGTCGAAGTGACGTCGAGCGGGGGGAACTCGTCGCCTGGGCGCGTCATGCGGACCACCTCACGGATCTGTTTCGGTCGGCGTCGGGGTAATGGCGGGTCTGGCCGCCGGGCGGTCACTCACCCGGCGGCTGGCTCCCCGTGCCCGGAAAGGCGATCCCGCGACGCACAACTATGGGTTCTCGGTCGACTGGGCGAGCCTAGCCAGCGCCGAAAAGCAGGGCAACCGGACGCGCGGAGAACCCGCCACGCCGGAAAGGGCACGCTCAGCTCTCGGTGAGCTCGCGATACGCACCCGCGGACAGCAGCCCGTCGACCGCCGCCGGATCGTCCGGAGTGATCTCCACCAACCAACCCGCACCATACGGATCAGTGTTGATCAACTCAGGGGTGTCACCCAACGCCTCATTGCGCGCCGACACCGTGCCGCCCAGCGGGGCGTAGATCTCCGACACACTCTTCGTCGACTCGATCTCACCCAACGACTCACCGGCCGCCACCGCCGCACCGGCCTCCGGCAACTGGACATAGACGATGTCACCCAGAGCATCCTGCGCGAAATGGGTGATACCCACCCGCACGGCACCACCACTCCCGGCCGCCACCCACTCGTGCTCGGCGGTGTAACGCAGATCCTCAGGAATCACCAGACGCGTCCTTCATCCATCGAGGCACCAGCGTCAAACCGGCGCCGGCCGCGCCGGTCAGGAGACCGGACGGGCGTGTTCCAGCGAGATCGGCGCGTGCAGCGCCGAAACCTCGGCAACCTCACGATCCTCAACGATCACGTTACCGCCGTCGCCCGCCACCGACGCCACCACCCCACCAGGAATGTTGAGCGCCGTACGCATCGTCGCCGGATCACCGATCACCGTGATCGTGAACGGACCCGTCAACCGGCGCCCGTCCACCACCAGCGCCCCGTTGTCCCCGTTCAGGAAGTACGTCGACGCCACGACCCGCACCGCGACCCCACCGCCACCGGAGATCTGCATCGCCTCCGCGCCCGCACCCCGCAACTCCTGCACCGCGTCCAGCACCCGACTCGCCGAGATCGGTTCGCCCCCACCGGCCACGAACCGCACCGACAACCCCGGACCACGCGCCGGCAACGTCCCCGCCAGGATCCCCAACTCGTCCGCCCGCCGCGACGCCTCCTCCAACGCCACCCGGCGACCCTGCTCACCCGACCGCAACTGCCGCTGGCTCTCCTCCAACGCGGCGATGTCCTGCCGCAACCGGACCTCCCGCGCATCCAGGTCATACAAGATCCGCACCAGGTCCTCCTGACGCGTCGCCGCCACCGTCGGATCCGTCGACGTCGTGCGCAACTGCACCACCAGCGTGAACCCCAGCAACGCCAACAACGCCGCGATCATCAACGCCGCCGTGCTCACCCGACGCCCGGACCCCGCACCCACCGCCGGCGCGGCCACCTCCTCCACCGCCCGCGACAGATCCACCGTCGCCGCGTCGTCGTCCGCCTTCGCGTTCCGCTCCGGCTCCGCACGCGGCGAACCACCCGGCACCAACGGACTCACCTCGTCCGGATCCGGCGCGTCCGGACGAGGATCCGGCTCACCGGCCGGCCCCTGCGGACGCGTCGGCCCCGCCGGCTGAGGCCAACCCGTACCTGTCTCGGTGTGCTCGTCACTCACGACACAAACCTACGCCCGGAACAGGTGTCGACGAATCGCCGCCACATTCCCGAAGATCCGCACCCCGAGCACGACCACCACACCGGTCGACAACTGCCCGCCCACGCCCAACTGGTCGCCCAGATACACGATCAACCCGGCCACCAGCACGTTCGATATGAACGACACCACGAACTGCTTGTCATCGAAGATCCGGTCCAGCTTCGCCCGCACCCCACCGAACACCGCGTCCAACGCCGCCACCACCGCGATCGGCAGGTACGGCTGCAACGCCGCCGGCACCGTCGGATCGAACCACAGCCCGAGGACCACACCGGCCAACAGGGCCAGCACCGCGATCATCGACCACCTCCGGAGGGACTGGCAGACGCCCCCGGACCGGACGGCCGGGGACTGACGGAACGATCGCCGCCCGACGGTGACGAACTCGGACTCACCGAGGGCTCCGCGTAGCGTAGCCGCGGCTCCGGAGCCGCCGGCAGGGTGAGGTCGTCGACCTCCCGTACCCCGAACGACAAGCCCGTCTCCTGCGCCACCTTCCGCATCGTCAACGCACTACGACTGCGCCCGTACCGCTGGGCCATCGACCCCGGCCCGATCGCCGACACCTCGTACGGCCCGGTCACCGGACGGAAGTCCACCAGGATGGCCTGCCCCGCCGACCGGATCGTCGACGTGGCCGTCAGGCGCTGCCCGTTGATCGCGATCGCCTCGGCCCCCGCGGCCCACAGGTCGTTCGCCACCCCCTGCAGGTCGCTGTAGATCACCCGCGACGGGCCCACTCCCGCGCCCGTCACCACGTCAGGATTGCCCGGCGCGTCCGCCAACCGCACCAGCACCCCGTCCCCCCGCACGCGACCCAACCCGGTGGCGGCCTCCAACTCCCGCAGCCGCGCCGCCTGCGACCCCGTCAACGCCGCCTCCCGCTGCCGGCTGACCTCCGTACGCAGCTGGTCGGCGCGCTCCGACAACGCGTCCGTCTCCCCCTGCCGCTGCTTGATCTGCGCCACCAGGCCCGAGCGTGCCTGCGCCCGCCCCGGCTCGTCGGCCATCGCCTGCCGGTACGCCACCGCGAACAGGAAACCCAGCACCACGATCACCACGAGGCTCACCGTGCGCACCGACCAGCCCCGCCACCCGGCGGGACGGTCGTCGTCGCGCCGCGCTGCCGTCGCCTCCGCGTAGCCGGGCTCCAACGGGTTGCGGAACAGCTCGGTGAGGAAGTCCGGGGCGTACACCCGGTCCGTGCGCCGGCCGGGTCGCGGGTCTCCGCTCATGCCGCCCCTCCCCCGTCCCGGACCGCGCGGACCAGGCGGACGGTCTGCACGACGTACATCACGCCGGCCACCCAGTAGAGCACCAGACCCCACCACGCCAGACCCCAGCCCACCGCCGCGGCCACCGTCGCCACGTCGGGGACCACGGCCGCCACGAGCAGGACGGGGAACGCCCCCAGCAGCAGAAAGGTGGCGGTCTTACCGACGTAGTGCACCGGCGGTGGGCCGTAGCCGTGGCGGCGCAGCACCGCCAGCGAGCCGAGCAGCAGCATCTCCCGGAACAGCAACGCCGCCGTGAACTGCCACGGAACCACCTCACGGATGGTGAAGGCCACGAGGGTGGCGAGGATGTAGAGCCGGTCGGCCAGCGGGTCCAGCAGTTCACCGAGGCGGCTGACCTGCCGCATCCGGCGGGCGACCCAGCCGTCCACCCAGTCGGTGGTGCCACCGACGGCCAGCACGACGACCGCCGCCACGTCGGCGTGCGCGACCAGCAACAGCCACAGGAACAGGGGCACGCCGAGCAGTCGCCCGAAGCTGATCAGGTTCGGCAGGGTGAACACCTGGTCGCTGATGCCGGCGGTGCCTGCCGGATCTGTTGCCCGAGCCGGCCGACGCGACACCGAACCTCCTCCGCGACGCGCTTCCGCCGCGCCCGGTCAGGTACGGACGCGCGGAGGGTCGTACGCGCTGTCGGCCGGCTCGACGCCGGCGCCCGCTGCGATCCCGGACCGGGACCTCCCCCTCGGCTCGCCGACCCCGTCGGTGATCACGTGGTGGCGAGCTGCGCTGCCACTATATCGGGCCGATCCGAGCGGCCTGGTCCTGAGCTTTTCCCGCTGGTGGTGTGTTTGCCTGTCGTGTGGTGAGTGTCACCACCGCTAGGGCGTCCTAGGATGGAACTGTCCGGTCAGGCCGGCCAGCCGGGGGTGTCCCTGGCTTGGTCACCGGACGCGGCCTGGGCGAACGCCGCGAGCGCCGTCAACAGCTCGCGCTGCGCGTGGGGCGGCATCCGGTCCAGCACCGACTGCACCGCCCGGTGCCGACGGGCCGTCAGCTCCCCCAGCAGCTCCTGCGCGGCGCTCGTGGGCACCAGCCGCACCTCACGGCGGTCCCGCGGATCGACCACCCGCCGCAGCAGGCCGATGGCCTCCAGCCGGTCACACAGCCGGCTCGCCGAGGAGGGCACCACGTCCAGCAGCTCGGCCAGCCCGTTGACGTTGAGCTGAGGCCGGCTACTGACCAGGGACAGCACCCGAAGCTGCGTCGGTGACACGGTCAGCTGGTGACGGGAGGCCGCCGACTCGAGCACGCCGACCAGCGCCGCTGCCGCGTCGTCGATCGCCGCGGCGAGATCCGGTGCTTCCACGCGGCGTCCCCTGCCATCGTTGCGCTGGTGTCCGGTCCCGGCCACCGCCCCCGGCTCACCTGTCGCCGAAACCACGCCAGTCCAGGCAGACGACGACCGCGTCGTCGTGCAGGTCACCCGTCGCGTGGAAGGCGCGCAGTTCGCGCAACACCGTACCAACCGCCTCCGTCGGCGGTTGCAGACGCGTTGCCCTCATCGCACGGGTCATCGCCCGGTCGCCGTACGGCTCGGCCCCACTCGGATCAGCCGCCCAGACCCCGTCCGACACGACGAACAGCCGGTCCCCCGGCTCCAGCGTGAACTCCTGCACCTCGTACCGGGTCTCGGCGAACATGCCCAGCGGCAACTGCTGGTCCAACGGGATCCGCCGCACCGCCGCACCGCGCAGCCGCCACACGTGCGGCGAACCGGCGTCCACCGCCCGCACCCGGCCCGTCGCGCAGTCGACCTCCAGCAGCAGGGTCGCCACGTGCCGACGCCCCCGGTGCTGGTAGTAGACCGTGTCGGAGGCAAGTTCCGCCTGCTCCACGAGGCCGCCACCGGAGCGCCGGGCGTTACGCATCGCGTTGACCACCAGCGCCGTCAACATCGCCGCGGACAGGCCGATGCCGTCGCCGTTGAGGGCCGTGACGGTGAGCCGGTCGTCGTCGAGGGACCAGTCGAAGTGGTCGCCGCCGACCGTGTAGGCCGGCTCCAGCTGACCACCCAGGCGGAACGCGGCATGGTCCACGCTGCGCCCCGGCAGCAGCTCCCACTGCATCTCGGCGGCCATGCTGAGCCGCTCACGCCGACGGGCCCGCCGGTAGCGGTCGGTCTCCCGGTCCGCCGCGCGCAGTGCCACCGCGAGATCACCGGCAACGTCCACGGCCCACTCCGTCACCGAGTCGCCCGGCGGCGCGGGCAGGTCGACGGTGAACACACCGAGCCGCTCGCCGCGCACCGACAGCGGCAGGTGCAGTCGACAGACCCCGTCGACGCCGGTGTCCAGGATGGGCTCCTGGCTGCTGAAACACCGCTGTGCCGCACCCCGCTGCGCCAGTGGCGCCCCGTCGGGGCGGTCCGCGTCGAGCACCGGCCACAGCCCCGTGCTCCGGTAGTCGGCCAGCAGCACCTCGGTGCGCGACGCGCCGACGGCGGCGCGGACGACCCGATCGGCCACCTCCACCACCCGGTCGGGCGGGGCCGCCCGCAGGGCACGGGAGACCGCCGGGGGCACCTGCGACATGACAGCCTCCGAACATTTGCCGTAAGGCAAACATCATACGGAGGCGGGTGACACCCCGATCACCCGGTCGACCGCACGGCGATCCCGCCGTGGAACGCGTCCGGCACCGCCGGCACCGGGCCCTCCGGACGCCACCGGGTCACCGGCACGATGCCGTCCCGCGTCGGTGTCCACCGCCCCAGCAGCGGACGAAACGACGACGGCGACCGCATCCGGAACTGCGGCCCCATCATCGCCAGGGCCTGCGGATACCCCGCCAGCTCCTCCGTGTCGAAGTCGATCGCCAGGTAGCTGCCCGGCGCGACCGCCTCGTACAGTTCGTCGAGGGTACGGGTGAGCGTCGCGTCGTCGAGGAACGCGGCCAGGCCCAGGAACACCACCCCCACCGGCCGTCGGCCCCAACCCGACAGGAACCGGTGCAGCTGCGCCCGGTCGATCGTGCCGAAGTCGGTGGCATCGCCGAAACCGTAGCCGGCCCGGTCACTGCCGGCGAGGATCCGCTGCCCGAGGCGGATCGTCACCGGGTCGACGTCGGTGTAGAGCACCGTCGCCTCCGGCGCGGCCTCGTGCACGTTGCCCATCGTGGGCACGCCCCCACCGAAGACCAGGAAACCGTCCACCCCCGTCGCCGCGATGGCCCCCACGGCCCGGCCGAGGAAGGCGCGCAGCTCCCGGAACACCGGCGCGCACGGGCCGTACGCCTGCTCGAACGCCCGCGCCGCCGCGACGTCGACCGGGAAGTGGTGCCTCCCGCCGAGCCAGTGGTCGATCATCCGCGCGGTACTGGGCTGGTCCGGCTCCTGCATCGACGACGTCCTCTCCCCGAAATCGTCGTCAGCGTACCCAGCACGACGCCTGCCGCGGTATCGCCGCGCGGGCGGGGTCCCGGCGGCGATACTGGGCACGGCGGCGGGAGGTGATCGGTGAACTCGGCGAACGGTGCGGCGGTCGTGGTCGGCGTGGACGGCTCGGAGTCGGCCCTGCGGGCCGTGCGGCTGGCCGCCACGGAGGCACACCGCCGCCACCGCGCACTGCGGGTGGTGCACGGCTTCATCTGGCCGCTGCTGCACTCACCGATCCATCCGGCCACCGAGGGGCCACCCGGCGGAGGGCTGCGCCACCAGGCCGAACAACTGGTCCTCACCGCCGTCACCGAAGCCGAGCAGGCGTCCCCCGGCCTGCGCGTCACCGGCGAGATCATCGACGGCGAGGCCGCCGCCGTGCTGGTGGGCGAGGCGCCCACCGCCGCGATGATCGTCCTCGGTGACCGTGGGCTCGGCGGCTTCTCCGCGCTGCTGGTCGGCTCCGTCGCCGTCCAGGTCGCCGCGCACGCCGACTGCCCCGTGGTCGTGGCGCGCGGCACCGCCCGCACCGACGGACCCGTCGTCGTCGGCGTCGACGGCTCCGAGCTGTCCCTCGCCGCAGTCGGGTTCGCCGCCGAGACGGCCGCGCTGCGCGACGCGCCCCTGGTGGCCCTGCACGCCTACCGGCACCCCGTGTCCACCGGCCCCGGCGACATCCAGCCCCTGGTGTACGACGAGTCGGAACTGCGCGCCGACGAGGAGCGGGCGCTGGCCGAGACCCTCGCCGGAATCGGCGAACGGTACCCCCGACTGCCGGTCACCCGGGAGCTGGTGCGCGGGCGGCCCGCGAAGGTCCTCGCCGAGGCGTCCCGCCGCGCCCAACTGCTGGTCGTCGGCGGTCAGGGACGCGGTGAGCTGAGCGGGCTGCTACTCGGCTCCGTCAGCCAGTCGGTGCTGCACCACGCCGACTGTCCGGTGGCGGTGCTGCGCACACCCCCGGTGACCCCCGACGGTGGGGTTGGTCCCGGCGAGGGCGGGTAGACGGGCGCGTACCCGCACGGGCACGACGACCGGAGGAGGCAGCGATGCCAGGACCACGGCCGGGCAGCAACGCGTACGACAAGCAGCGGGCGCGGATCCGCAACGCGATCGACGAGTCGGGCCGGCGCGTGCCCGACCACAAGGCCGACGACGTCGCCAACCGGATCCTGCAGGACGACCGGGGGCAGCGGGGCTTCGCCCGGGGCGACCGGGCGTACGGGCCCAAGAGCGGCCGCGAACCCGGCGACCCGAAGTGAGGGCCGGTCACCTGGCCGACGGCGCCGTCGCGGGCGCCGTCGGCAGCACCGCGCTGAACGCCGTGAGCTACCTCGACATGGTGCTGCGGGCCCGGGCGGCCAGCAGCACCCCCGAGGAGAGCGCCCGGCGGTTGGCCGGGCTCGCCCACGTGGACCTGGGGCCGGAGGACCGGGCGGCCCACCGCCGCTCGGGTCTCGGGCCGCTGCTCGGCTACGGCCTGGGCCTGGCCGCAGGTGTCGGTTTCGCGGCCCTGACCAGGGGGCGGAGGATGCCGCTGACCCTGGCCACCGCCCTGCTCGGCGGTGGCGCGATGACCATGGCGGACGGGTCCATGACCCTGCTCGGGGTGACCGATCCGCGGCAGTGGCGGCGGGTCGACTGGCTCGCCGACCTGCTACCGCACCTGGCGTACGGGATGGCGGCCGCAGCCACCTGGAACCGGCTGCGGCCGCCCACGTCGGGCCGGAGGCGTTAGCCCCGGTCGCCGTCGACAGTGGCCGGGGCGTCAGTCCCGGCCACTGTCGTCACTGGCCACCGGCTCCTCCGTCGGACCGTACGGCGACACCTGCCCCTCGGGAACCGGCCGACCCGTGTCACCGGTCGAGTGGCCCCGGTTGCGGGGCTGGGCCCCGGGCCCGGGACCCTTGTTGTCCTGGGTGTTGGCGCCCCTGGCGTTGCGTCGGAACTCCTGCTGCTGCGGATTCGTCACGGCTGTACTCCCTCCGGGTGGACGGCACGGCACCGCCGCGTGCCACCGGCGGCTTACCCGCCGCTGTCGGGGGCATGCCGGGCCCACCCACGGCGGGGAGGGCTATCCGGCCGCGAGCCGGGTAACCCCGGACCGTGGGCGACGACCGGAACGTGGCCAGGGTCCTACTGGACCGGCGGGGACACACGTACGCGCAGGAGGCGGGCATCACGCTCGCCGACCGGCCCGCCCCGCTGTACCAGTTGCTGGTGCTGACCACCCTGCTGAGCACCCGGATCCGGGCGCAGGTGGGGGTGGCGGCAGCGCGGGAACTGTTCGCCGCCGGCTACCGCACCCCCCAGGCGATGGAGGCGGCGAGCTGGCAGGACCGCGTCGACGCCCTCGGCCGCGGCCACTACCGGCGCTACGACGAACGGACCGCCACCATGCTCGGCACCGGGGCGCGGCTGTGCCTGGAGCGCTGGCACGGTGACCTGCGGCGGCTGCACCGCGCCGCGGGCAACGACCCGGCGTCGCTGCGCCGGCTCCTCACCGGGTTCCCGGGTATCGGTCCCACCGGCGCGGACATCTTCCTACGCGAGGTCCAGGCGGTGTGGCCGGACCTGCAGCCGTACGCCGACAAGCGGGCGGTGGCCGGGGCGCGGCGACTCGGCCTGCCCGCCACCCCGGACCGGCTGGCCGACCTCGTCGACGACACCGAGTTCGGCCGGTTGGCCTCCGCACTGGTGCGGGTGGCGTTGGGCGAGGACTCCCCCGCCGAGATCAGCCGCACCGCCCGCTGAGCAGGGTCACTTGGTGGTGGTGCCACCCGGCTTGGTCAGGTGCCACACGAGCAGAGCCGCCGCCAGGGCGAGCACGACCAGCCCACCGGACAGGCCGCCCTCCTCCTCGGGTCCCCGACCGGCGGTGCCGAAGTAGATCACCGCCAGGCCGGCGAGCACCGTCAGGAACGTCCGCAACCCTCGGTCCTTCACGTACCGCACCGTACGGACGACGGAGCCGGCCGGGACGGGTTTCGCAGCCGGTGTCGCCCGACCGGGCGACGGCTCAGCCCGACCGGGCGACCGCTCAGTCGGTCTCCAGGTCGTCGAGGGAGATGCGGTGCGACATCAGCCACCGGGCCAGCGCGGACATGCCGAACAGCCACAGCGGCGCGGACTCGGTGGTGCCGTTCGTCGCGAACACGGCGAACCGCAGGTCGGGGGCCCGGTACGCCTCGATGCGCCACCGGTGCTGCTTGTCCCGCCAGATCGCGGACGGATCCATGCCGTCACGGTAGGGGCGGCGCCCCCGCCCGCGCGGCCCGATCGGCTCAACCTGCCGGCACGAACCCGCTGACGTGCCGACGACCGCCGGGGGGCCGCGACCTCAACCGGCGACGACCTCCCGGGCGTCGCCGGGCAGCCGGCGGGTCACCCCACGCCGGTCCAGCAGCTCCAACAGCGGCACCGCCACCCGCCGGGTGGTGCCCAACGCCTGCCGGGCCGCGCTGAGGGTGAACGGCTGCGGCAGCCCGGCCAGCACCGCCGCCGCCCGTTCGGGCACGCCGGGCAGCAGCACCACCGCGTCGGCCAGCCGCAGCAGCGCCCCCGCCCGCACCGCCGCGCCGATCTCCCGGGGGCCGAGGCCGAACTCGCGGAGCCGGTCGGCCTCGGGGGCCCGGAACGGCTGGTCGGCGTATGCGGCGCGCAACCGTGCCACCGCCCGGGCCACCGGTTCGGGTAGCGCGTCGGCGCCGACGGTGCTGATCCGCCCCTGCGCCAGCCGCAGCGGTGGGCGGACCAGGGCCTCGACCAGGTGACGGTCCGGAAGGTCCAGGCGTCGGCGCAGCGCCTCGACCGGGGCGCCCGGTTCGAGGGGGTGGTCCCGGGCGTACCGGTCGACCTCGACGGCCAGCCGGTCGCCGAGTTCCCGCCAGTGGTCGGGGTCGGCCAGCCAGTCACCGGTCACCGGCTGCCCCGCGACCGGCACCCCCGCGCGACGCAGGTCGGTGGCGCGGGCCAGGCCCCGCCGGCGCAGCTCACCGGCCAGGTCGGGGCAGCCGTCGAGGGTCGCCAGCAGGGCCGCCCGGTCCGCGGCGGCGCCTCGCCGGGTCAGCGGCGGCGGGGACACGTCGAGGACGGTCACCCCGCCGGCGACGTGGTGGCGGCCCGGGTCGCGTAGCAGCGCCCGGTCCCCCAGGCGCAGCGGCAGTGGGCGGGCCAGCCGCAGCCGGCAGGTGTCCCCGCCGAGCGGGCGTACGCGCACCGCCACGGCGGCCGACCCGACGTGCAGGGTGAGGGTCGCCGGCAGGTCCGCCACGGGGTCGCCCACCACCCGCACGTCGACCAGGGCGGTGCGGCCGAACCCGTCGGGGGTGAGCAGCGCGTCGCCGCGTCGCAGCCGGTCCCGGGGCACACCGCGCAGGTTGACCGCCACCCGGGCCACCGCCGCCACCTCCGGTCGCGGCGAGCCGAGGCGGTGCAGGCCCCGCACCCGCACCCGCTCACCGGATCCGGCCAGCTCCACCTCGTCGCCGACGCGCAGCCGGCCACCACCGAGAGTGCCGGTGACGACGGTGCCGGCACCCCGCACCGTGAAGGCGCGGTCCACCCACAGCCGCACCGGCGGACCGGCGTCGGGGGCGGGCAGCCGGTCGGCGAGCCGGTCCAGCGCGGCGCGCAGCCCCGGCAGGCCCGCGCCGGTGACGGCGCTGACCGCGACGGCCTCGACGCCGCCGAGCGAGGTGGCGGCCACCTCCGCGCGCCCCCGGGCCAGGGCCGGCCCCGGGTCGGCCAGATCCGACCGGGTCACCACCAGCAGTCCGTACGCCACGCCCAGCGCGTCCAGCGCGGCCAGGTGCTCGGCGGACTGCGGCATCCACCCCTCGTCGGCGGCCACCACCACCAGCGCGGCGGGAGCGGGGCCGACCCCGGCCAGCATGTTCGGCACGAACCGCTCGTGGCCGGGCACGTCGACGAACGCCACGGTGCGCCCCGAGGGCAGGTGCGTCCAGGCGAAGCCGAGGTCGATGGTCATGCCCCGGCGTCGTTCCTCGGCCCAGCGGTCGGGTTCCATCCCGGTCAGGGCCCGCACCAGGGTGGACTTGCCGTGGTCGACATGCCCGGCGGTGGCCACCACGAACATGTCAGGTGGCCCCGGTGACGGCCAGCACGGCGGCGCGTACCGCCTCGTCGGCGGCGGCGGGCACGCCCCGCAGGTCCAGCAGCAGCCGGCCCCGCACCACCCGGCCCAGCACCGGCGGGTCACCGAGGCGCAGCGGCGCGGCGTACCGCTCGGGCAGCGCGAGGGCCCAGGAGGCCAGCTCGACGCCGGGTGCGCCGCCCCCACCGACGACGGCCACGGCGGGCACCACCTCGGCCGCGCAGCCGTCGGCGACCAGGCTTTCGCGCAGCCGGTCGGTGCGCACCCGCAGGTCGCCCGGGTCGGTGTGCAGGGCCGTGTGGGTGGGGGTGGCCGGGCCGCCGAGGGTGGCGGTCAACGCGGCCAGGGTCAGCTTGTCGACCCGCAGCGCCCGCGCCAGGGGATGCCGACGCAGCCGGTGCACCAGGTCGGCCTGGCCGAGCAGCAGCCCCGCCTGGGGGCCGCCGAGCAGCTTGTCACCGCTGGCGGTGACCAGGGCCGCCCCGGCGCGCAGGGTGGTCGCCGCGTCGGGTTCGTCGGGCAGCAGCGGGTCGGGGGCGAGCAGTCCGGAGCCGATGTCGACGACCACCGGCACGCCCAGCGTGGCGAGGTCACCCACGGGCACGGCGGCGGTGAAGCCGGTGACCCGGAAGTTGGACGGGTGCACCTTCAGCACGAACCCGGTGCGGGGGCCGACCGCGGCGGCGTAGTCGGCGAGGGTGGTGCGGTTGGTGGTGCCGACCTCGCGCAGTCGGGCGCCGGTGCTGGTGAGCAGGTCGGGCAGGCGGAACCCGTCGCCGATCTCCACCAGTTCGCCGCGGCTGACGACGATCTCCGCGTCGGCGGCGAGGGCGGTCGCGGCGAGCGCCAGGGCGGCGGCACCGTTGTTGACCACGTGCACGGCCGCCGCGTCGGGCACGGCGGCGGCGAGCGCGGCGACGGCGTCGCGGCCCCGCCGGGCCCGCCGGCCGGTGTCGAGGTCCAGTTCGACGTCGGTGTGCCCGGCGGCGGCGACCAGGGCGGCCACGGCCGCGTCGGACAGCGCGGCCCGGCCGAGGTTGGTGTGCAGCAGCACCCCGGTGGCGTTGACCACCCGGCGGGGCAGCGGCGGCGGCAGGGCGGCCAACGCGGCGTCGCGTACCCGATCGGGGGTGATCTCGCCGCGCCGGGCGCGGGCCTGGGCGGCCCGGACGGCGGCCTTGACCCGGTCGCGGCCGACGGTGCCGGCAGCCGCCGTGAGGGCGGGATCGGCGAGCAGGACGTCGGTGCGCGGCACCCGGCGTCGCGGATCGTCGCCCACTGTCATCCCTCCGCACGCTGGCGGAGACGGACGGGAATCGAACCCGCCTGGCCCGGATCCCGGACCACACCGGTGTTGAAGACCGGGAGGGGCACCAGCCGCCTGAACGCCTCCACGCAGCATTTGACCACAGGGCCGGGTGCGGCGGTGCGGCTACCCCGTCGGCCCGGCCGCCCGCCGGGCGAGACGTTCCCGCTGCGGGAGCACCACGTATCTCGGGTCCGTGGCGGAGATGATCCCCGCGTGGAACACGCCGAACCGGGTGGCCAGCGACGCGGCGAGCAGCGCCGCGCCGGACGCCGCGGACAGCAGTCGGCTGCGCCGGCCGAGCAGTGCCCCGGCCACCCCGACGGCGGTCAGCGCCCGGCCCGCGCGCAGCAGCCGGCCCGCGCGGCCCGTGCGGTAGGGCTCGCTGAGCAGGCCGAGGCGGGTCTCCACCTGGTGCGCGCCGGCCAGTTCCAGGGCCGCGCCGGCCACCGCCATCCGCCGGGCGGGCCCGGCCTGCCCGGGCGGCACGGCGAGCAGCCCCACACCGGCGCCACTGGCCAGGGCACTACCCGCGAAGATCACCGGCAGGTGGGGGTAGGCCTCGTGCCACGACGGCACGGCCGTGTCAGCCAGCAGCACCCCGGTGTACGTGGCCAGGGCCGGCGCGGTCACCGCCGCCGCCAGCCCCGCGGCGTGCCCGACGGGTGGCAGCAGTCGGCGGGCCACACCGGGGGCACCCCGTGCCGGCAGCCACGCCGCCGCCTCGGCGACCGCCGCGATCCCGGCCGCCGGGCCGTACGCGGTGAGGATCCACGTGCCGACGGACATCGGCGAGGTCGGCTTGGCGACCCGCAGCATGTGGTGGAACCGCTCGGGACGCCCCAGGTCGCTGACCAGCAACGCGGCGCTGGCGGTGACCGCGCCGAGGGCGGTGACCCGACCGGCGCGGCGCAGCGCGGCACGACCGGTGAGCTGCCCACCCGCCGCGAGCAGCGACGAGCCGGCGGCCAGCCCGCCGGTGAACAGGTACGCGGCGATCTCCCACGTCCAGACGGGCGCCTTGAGGATCGGCCGCCCGTAGTACGAGGTGAACTCGGCCGGCGGCACGGCGAGTTCCTCGCCGCCACGGCGGCCGTCCCGGAACCGGCGGAAGCGGTCGCCGACGGGCGGACGGTGCGTGCCACCTGCCGCGTCGGCCGACAGACGGTCGGGCCCGTGACCCCCGTCGGCGGCGGGCCGACCGGCGGCGCTCACGACGACCCGCCCACGAAGGCGGCGACGGCCGCCGCCGCCATGGCCAGGGCGGCCAGCCCGGCGCGTCGCCACATCCGGGGCAGGTCCCGGGTGGTCACCACCGGGTCGGGTGGCAGGCCGTACACCTCGGGCTCGTCGAGCAGCAGGAAGAACGCCCCGTCGCCGCCCACCCCGTCGGTGGGGTCGTTGCCGTACAGCCGGGCCTGCGACACGCCCCGCTCGTGCAGGACGGCCACCCGCGAGTCGGCGCGCTCGCGCAGCTCGTCGAGGGGCCCGTACTGGATGGACTCGGTCGGGCAGGCCTGCGCACAGGCCGGGGTCAGGCCGGCGCCGACGCGGTCGTAGCACAGGGTGCACTTCCACGCCCGACCGTCGCCCTGCCGCTTGTCGATCACCCCGTACGGGCAGGCGGAGACGCAGTAGCCACAGCCGTTGCAGATGTCCTCCTGCACCACCACCGTGCCGAACTCGGTGCGGAACAGCGACCCGGTGGGGCAGACGTCCAGGCAGGCCGCGTGGGTGCAGTGCTTGCACACGTCCGACATCATCAGCCAGCGGAAGTCGGTGCGTCCGTCGGCGTCGCCGGTACGCCCGGGCGGCTGCGCGCCGGGCATGCCGAGGAACTGTGTCGTCGTGCCCGCCGGAGCCGGGTGGGCGGGACGGGACTGCTCCACGAACGCCACGTGTCGCCACGAGTTGGCCGTCAGCGCCCCGGTGTTGTCGTACGACATGCCGAGCAGGTCCAGCCCGGAGCCCGGCACGTCGTTCCACTCCTTGCAGGCCACCTCGCACGCCTTGCAGCCGATGCACACGCTGGTGTCGGTGAAGAAGCCCATCCGGGGTGGCGCGGCGGACCAGCCTGCCTCCGGGGCCGGGTCCAGCGGCCCGGACAGGCTGTTGGGGTCGGGGATCACAGGTCGCCTCCGTCGGTGCCGGTGGCCGCCGGGCCGGGGGTGACCGTGGGCGCGGGACCGCCCGGCACCAGGCCCGCGCGGCGACGGTAGTCGGCCACCAGGTCGCGCAGGGCCGCGCCGGTGGGCCGGCGGCCGGGACGTACGTCGCAGGTGCCGACCTTGCTCTCCTGGATCAGCACGTTCGGATCGCAGGTGATGCCGAACAGGTCGTTGGCCGAGTCGCCGGTGACCAGCCCCTCGAACCCGAAGTGGTACGGCAGCCACACCTGGTGGATGACCCGCCCGTCCACCCGCAACGGGGTGAGCCGGGCGGTGACCAGCACCCTCGCCTCGATGACCGCCCGGCCGCTGACCAGGTGCGCCCAGCCCAGGTGGGCCAGCCCGACCTGGGCGGCCAGCTCCGGGGAGACCTCCACGAACATCTCCGGCTGCAACTCGGCGAGCGGACGCACGGTGCGGCTCATCCCGCCGGCGGTGTGGTGTTCGGTGAGCCGGCTGACCGTGAACACGTACGGGAAGACCTGACTGTGTTCCTGCGGCGGACTGGGGTTCACCGAGTTGACCGGATGGTCGTACACCTTGCGGGTCGGGTTGGCCTGCGGGGCGTACAGCGGGTTACGCACCGGCGACTCCGCCGGCTCGTAGTGGGTGGGCAGCGGGCCGTCGAGCACCCCGCTCGGCGCGTACAGCCAGCCCTTGCCGTCGGCCTGCATGACGAACGGGTCGTCGCCGGCGATCCCCGCCGGGCCCGTGGCACCGGCCGGCGGCCGGTAGGAGGGTGGTTTCGTCCGCTCGAAGTCCGGCACGTCGTAGCCGGTCCACTCCCCGGCCTCCTCGTCCCACCACACGTACCGTTTGCGGTCGCTCCACGGCCGCCCCTGCGGGTCGGCGGAGGCCCGGTTGTAGAGGATGCGCCGGTTCGCCGGCCACGCCCAGCCCCACTCGGCGGCCACCCAGTTCTGCTCGTGCCCCGGCTTGCGGCGGGCCGCCTGGTTGACGCCGTCGGCGTACACCCCGGCGTAGATCCAGCAGCCGACGGCCGTGGACCCGTCGTCGCGGGCCTGCGCGAACGACGACAGCGGCCGGCCGGTGGCGACGTCGTACCCGTTGATCTCGCGCAGCACCGCCTCGGCGTCGGGTTCGTCGTGCGGGCCGTGCGTGGGATAGTGCCACGCCAGGTCCAGCAGCGCCCGGTCCCGGGGCAACGTCGAGCCGGCCAGCTTCTCCCGCAGCCGCAGCCCCAGGTGGTAGAAGAACCACAGCTCCGAGCGGGCGTCGCCCGGCGGGTCGACGGCCTTCTCCCGCCACTGCACCAACCGCTGCGTCTGGGTGAAGGTGCCCTCCTTCTCCACGTGGGAGGCCGCCGGCAGGAAGAACACCTCCGTGCGGCACTCCTGCGGCACGATCTCCCCGGTGGCGACCTCGGGCCCGTTGCGCCAGAATGTCGCCGACTCGATCAGGAACAGGTCGCGGACCACCAGCCAGTCCAGGTTGGCCATGCCCAGGCGCTGGGCCCGGCCGTGCGCCGAGCCGACGGCCGGGTTCTGACCGAGCAGGAAGTAGCCCTTCACCTTGCCGTCGATCATGTTGAGCACCTGCTGGTAGGTGCCGTGGTCGCCGGTCATCCGGGGCAGGTGGCCGTAGCAGAAGTCGTTGTCCGGTGTCGCCGCGTCCCCCCAGTACGCCTTCAGCAGGCTCGCCGCGTACGCACGGGCGTTGCCCCAGAAGCCCTTCTGGCCGGGGTGGCGGATGCTGTCCACCCAGTCGTCGAAGGTCTCGTGCTTCGCGTGGTGCGGCATCGGCAGGTAGCCGGGCAGCAGGTTGTACAGGGTCGGGATGTCGGTGGACCCCTGGATGCTGGCGTGTCCGCGCAACGCCAGGATGCCCCCGCCGGGGCGGCCCATGTTCCCCAGCAGCAGCTGGATGATCGCCCCGGTGCGGATGTACTGGACCCCGACGGAGTGCTGCGTCCACCCCACCGAGTAGATCAGCACGCCGGTACGCTCCCGGCCGGAGTTCGCCGCCCAGGACTGTGCGAACTCCAGGAACGCCTCCCGACCGATGCCGCAGACCCGCTCCACCATCTCCGGCGTGTAGCGGGCGAAGTGCCGTTTGAGGATCTGGTAGACGCAACGCGGATGTTGCAGCGTCTCGTCGCGTTCCACGTCGCCGTGCACCGGCGGTCCGTGCGACTCGTGCCGCAACCCGGCGGCGGTGTCGCGCTCGTCGGCGGTGTGCCCGCTGCCGGAGTCGCTCTCGTGGCCGGCGTACTGCCAGCTGTCCTGCTGGTAGCTGCCCGTGGCCGGGTCGAACCCGGAGAAGTACCCCGCGCCGTCCTCGGTGTCGACGAACTGCTCACTGACGATCGTCGCCGCGTTGGTGTAGGCCAGCACGTACTCCCGGAAGTCCAGCTCGTTGTCGAGGATGTGCCGGACCACCCCGCCGAGCAGGGCGATGTCGCTGCCCGCGCGGATCGGCAGGTGGACGTCGGCCTTCGCGCTGGTGCGGGTGAACCGCGGGTCGACGTGGAACACCTTCGCGCCGCGCCGTTTCGCCTCCATCACCCACTGGAAACCCACCGGGTGGGCCTCGGCCATGTTCGAGCCCTGGATGACGATGACGTCAGCGTTCGCCACGTCCTGCTGGAAGTCCGTCGCACCACCGCGACCGAAGCTGGCCCCCAGACCGGGGACGGTGGCGGAGTGTCAAATCCGGGCCTGGTTCTCGATCTGGAGCGCCCCCATGGCGGTGAACAACTTCTTGATGAGGTAGTTCTCCTCGTTGTCCAGCGTCGCCCCGCCCAGGCTGGAGATGCCGAGCGTCCGGTTCAGCGGCCTGCCCTCGGAGTCGACGTCCTCCCACGTCTGCGCGCGGGCGGCGAGGATCCGGTCGGCGATCATGTCGAGCGCCGTGTCGAGGTCCAGGTCCTCCCAGTCCGTCGCGTACGGCCGCCGGTAGCGCACCGTGGTCTGTCGCAGCGGGCTGCTGACCAGGCTCCTGCTGGCCGAGCCCTTCGGGCACAGCCGGCCACGGGAGATCGGGGAATCCGGGTCGCCCTCGATCTGGGTGACCTGACCGTCGGTGACGAACACCCGCTGCCCGCAACCGACCGCGCAGTACGGGCACACCGATCGGGCCACCCGGTCGGCGGTCTCGGTGCGTGCGGTCAGCGCGGCGCTGCGGGCCGACTGCGCCGCCGCGCCCCGCCCCAGCGGGTCGGTGCCGGTGAGCTGCCGGTAGACGGGCCAGCCCTCGATGAAGGTCCGCAGACCCATCGGCGCACCCCCTCCCGGCTCGTCCCAGTCGACCTTAGGACAGGAGGTCATCCGGCCGCGACCCGAGCCGCCGATCCGGTACGCACACAGCACCGCCCCGAGCCTGACGGCTCGGGGCGGCACCGGTGTCGGTGTGCAGGTCGCCTCTCGGCGAGTGGCGCGACGCGGCTCCAGCCGGACGGTATTCCGCGTCGGCATTGTGGTGAGGCCCGGGGACACTGGACACACCGACGGTCGGTACAACCCACCGACCGCGTCTGTTATTTCCCACCCGCCGGGGATTCACTCCTGTCCGCCACCCGGTTTACCGGAGCCGCCTCTGGTGGGCACCAGGCCCGGGGGCTGGCAAGCGCGTTCCGCGCCCCGGGCTGTCTCGCCTGCCCGAAACTGCCGGTCCACTTCCCCACGGCCAGCAGAGCCGGTGCGGCGTTCCTCGTCATGATCGGCGCGACCCCCGCCGTCATCTTCTCCCCGGCAGCGCCGGCCCGGGCCGGCGGATGACGCGAGCCCTACGGTCACCGGGCATCGTGGTGCTGGTGCCGCTGGTGGTCAACCGGCAGGATGACGGAGCCGGGTGACAGGACACCGGGCGGGCGTCGGAGGGGTCGGTCTTCGTGGTTCAGCAGCGCCCTGGCAGCGGCCGAAGCAGAGGGCGACGCCCAGGCCCAGGCGGCAGCTCACCTCAACATCACGGGTGGCCTCGTCCGCCAGAGCCGCCGCACCTGCCGGCCCCGGGTGCGGGGCCGGCAGGTGCGGCGAAGGTGTCATCAGAAACGGGTCACCAGAGCTGGGAGACGATGTCGGCCGCCTGCTCCTCCCACTGCGCGTAGTGGAACGGGTAGGCCGAGACCTGCACCGTCTGCGCCGCAGTGGTCAGTGGCAGGTCCTGCCAGCCGCCGACGTTCTTGAGAGCCTCGAAGAACTTCGTCGACGCGTACTCGGGATCGGTGATCTGCTCCTCACTGCCCCAGCCGCTGGACGGCCGCTGCTGGAACAGTCCCTGGGAGTCGTGGTCGTTGTACGCACCCAGGTGACCGAGGTTGTACAGCTTCGACTCCTGCAACGCGGTCGCGATGCCGATCACGGCACCCCGCTCACCGACACCGGTGTCCTTGGCCACCTCGATGATGGTCTTCGCGTTCTGCCGCTGGGCGTCGTCGAGCGGGATGCGCGACTGCGCACCCTGCACCCCGTGCGGGATCAGGTCCGCGCGGTTGGGCCTGCCCTGCGCCGGCTCGCCGGCGGCACCGCCGGCGGTCAGACCCGACTCGACGGTGCTGCCGGTCGCGGCCCGCCCGGTGGCCCGGTCGATCGCCGCCACGGCACCCTCGTGGGGGCCGGCGGTGATCGGCGCGGCGACGGCGCTGGGCCCGAAGGCCAGGCCGCCGAGCACGGCCACACCCGCCACGCTCAGCGCGGCCCTGCGGTTCGTCACTTCCTGCGCGATGGCCGGGAGCCATCGAGCGAAGTCGGACCTCACGATGGTTGCCCTTTCGATCGTGCGAGCCGCTCCGGTCTGAGCCGCTCTCGGGGGATCCGGCGTCTCGGCCGGGTTCAGCCGCGCCGGTACGGGGGACACAACCCGGGCGGTCTGTCGGGCATTCCGGAACTGACCCGCAGCAGGCGAAATGCGACACCGCTCACCCCGGCAACCCGACATCAGGGCCCGGACGTCACCGACGTGCGTGCGGGGTGCCGAACCGCACCAGGACGTGCCAGAGCTGCTTGAGCTGTTGCAGGGTGAACGCCGCCGGCCCCCGGTCGGCCCAGCGGTCCGGTTCGGTCACCACCGACCCGGCCGCCAGCCCGATCAACGCCGCGTCCAACGGCGCACCGGGGCGGCCGAACTCACGGTGCACCCGGACGGCCAACGGCGGGATGTCCGGGCCGCGGAACTCGGCGTCGACGGCATCCACCGGCAGGGCGAAACCGGCGTGCCAGCGCAGCGGGAGGTCGTGTCGGCGGGCCGCCTCAGCCAGCGTCGCACCCACCCGCGTGCCACGGAAGGACGGGTCCACCACCAGGCACTCGACGTCGCGGTCCAGCCGCAACTCGCCGTGGACCTGCGCCTCGACGTAGTCGTCCAGCGCCCGGCCCGGCAGGTCGCCCGTCGGCTCCCCGCTCCGCAGCAGGTGGCGGACCAGGGTGCGCACGTCCGTCCCCGGCCGGCCCAGGCACGTCCCCGTGGCGGCGGTCGCAGCCAGCAGGGCGGCCAGCACCGGTTCGAACCGCTCGACCGTGCCCAGGTCGGCCGGCCCGAGGTGACTGTCACCGAAGCTGAACGTGGCGCGGGTCAGCACGTGCGGGCGCAGCCGCAGGTGGCAGGATCCGAAACGGGGGCAGGCCCCGTCGGGATGGTCGAGCAGGTTGAGCCCGCCGTACTTGGGCCGTTCGGCGGGGCGTACCCCGGGAACCTGGTAGGCGCCCCCGAACATGGCAGCCTCCCAGCGGTCCCGGTCGCCACCCGGACGGGCGGTCAGCCCACCGTTGGAGATCCCCGTCTCGAACTGGCTGCGGTACACGCCCTCGGCCGCGAGCGCTCCGGCGACCGTGCGACGGTCGGCGAGCAGCCGGTCGGGGTGGAAGTTCACGGTGATCCGCCCGCACCGGCTGATCGCCGCGACCAGCCGCTGCGGCTCGTGGCGCACATCGCAGCCGGCCAGCGCGCCGGTGATCGCGGCAACTGCGGCGGGGCGGTCCCGCGACGCCACCGCGCGGACATGCGCGACGGCAGCGCGCTGCGCGGGCGTCAGGGCTGCGCCCCGGTGGGCTCGGTGCACGACGTGCAGTGTCGCCACGCGCCGACATCCGGCGCAATCCGGATTCCGTTCGCCGCAGCGGGCTCGTGCCGTTGGCCGGGGCCGGGGATACAGTGGGGAACGCTGACCGGAAGGCGGTGCGTGGTGACCGCTGTGCTGGTCGACCAGGTGAGACTCGGCGACCACGTCTGCTGGACGTACGACGACGAGAGCGACGCGCTCGCCGCCGTCGGTCGTTTCGCCGCCACCGGGCTGCGCCTGGGGCAGCGGGTGATCTGCCTGCTCGACACGCTGGCCCCGACCGCGGTACGCGACGCGGTGGGCGGGCCCGCCGACAGCGCGTACCCCGAGGGGCGGCTGCGCCTCCTGCCCGCCACACAGGGCTACCGCACCCACGGGCCCTTCCTTCCCGACCGGCTGATCACGCTGCTGGCCGGGGAGATCGCCGCAGCGCAGCAGGAGGGTGCCACCGGGCTGCGGCTGGTCGGCGACCTGGCCCCGGTGCTGCGCGACGGCACCCCACATGAAGACCTGTGCCGCTACGAGGCACAGGTGAACGGCCTGTTCCCCGACGGCGGGGTGGCCGGGTTGTGTCTCTACGACCGGAGGTGCTTCCCCGCCGACTGGCTGCGGGCGGTCGCCGCCGCACACCCGGCGACGGTGGGGCCCGACACGGCCCGCTCGTGGACGCCGCTGCTGCGGGCGTACCGGACCACGGACCCGCCCGGGCTGCGGCTGGTGGGGCAGGTCGACACGAGCAACCGAACGGCGTTCGCCGCCGTACTGGCCGACGCGGTGCGGCGAGGGCCGGCGGACCACCCGGTGGTGCTGGACCTCTCCGGGATCAGCTTCGTCGACGTCGGGGCGGCTCACCTGCTGGCCGAGGCCGGCAGAGGCGGGCGCGGCGTGCGCCTGACCGGTTGCCGGCCGTCGACACGGCGGCTGCTCGATCTGGTACGCGCCACCGACCCCACCGGGCTGCCGGCATGACGACGCCGGACACCTCCGTCCACGAGGGACTCCTCTACCTCGGTCGGCAGGGCCTGCTGGCGGGTGTCCTGCCGTTCGTCGTCGACGGTCTCGCCGCCGGCGAGCCGGTGCTGGTGGCGATGCCCGAGCCGCATCTGGTGCTGGTGCGCTCGGCCGTGAGGGCCCCGGCACGGATCACGTGGGTGGACATGGAGGTCGCCGGCCGCAACCCGGGGCGGATCACCCCTTGGGTGTTGCAGGCGTTCATCGATCGGCACGCCGGACGCCGGGTGCGGCCGGTTCGCCGCCCGACCGACCGGCGCGCCGGCCCCCCGTCAGTGCCCCCGGGCCAGCCACTCGTCGAGGTGCGGGGCCTCCGCGCCGATGGTGGTGCTGTCGCCGTGACCGGTGTGCACCACCGTCTGCGGCGGCAGGGTGAGCAGCCGGTCCCGGATGGAGACCACGATCGTGCCGAAGTCGCTGAAGGATCGGCCGGTGGCACCGGGCCCGCCGGCGAACAGCGTGTCGCCGGTGAACACCACGCCCAGCCCGGCCGAGTGCAGGCAGCACGCCCCCGGGCTGTGGCCCGGGGTGTGCAGCACCGTCAACGCCGTCCCGGCGACCTCGACCGTCGCGCCGTCGCGCAGCTCACCGCCCGGCGGCTCGTCCGGATGCACCATGTCCCACAGCACCCGGTCGTCGGGGTGCAGCAGCACCGGTGCGCCGGTGGCCCGGGACAGCGCGGGCGCCACCCGGACGTGGTCGTCGTGGGCGTGGGTGGCGACGACCGCCCGGACCCGACGCCCGCCCACCACGGCGAGGATCGCCCCCACGTCGTGCGGGGCGTCGACCACCACACACTCGGCGTCGTCGCCGACGACCCACACGTTGTTGTCGACGTCGAAGCTCTGCCCGTCGAGGGTGAAGGTGCCGGAGGTGACGGCGTGGTCGATGCGGACGGCCATCAGAACACCACCACCGAACGCAGCACGTCGCCCCGGTGCATCCGGGCGAACGCCTCCTCGACGCCGTCGAGGCCGATCTCCTCGGTGACGAAGGCGTCGAGGTCGAGGCGACCCTGCAGGTACAGCGCGGTGAGCATCGGGAAGTCGCGGCTGGGCAGGCAGTCGCCGTACCAGGAGGACTTCAGGGCACCGCCCCGGCCGAACACGTCGAGCAGCGGCAGGTCCACCGTCATCTCCGGCGTCGGCACGCCGACCAGCACCACGGTGCCGGCCAGATCCCGGGCGTAGAACGCCTGCTTCCAGGTCTCCGGGCGGCCCACCGCGTCGATCACCACGTCGGCACCGAAGCCGCCCGTGGCCGCGCGGATCTCCTCGACCGGGTCGGCCGCGGAGGCGTCGACGGTGTGGGTGGCCCCGAACCGGCGGGCCAGGTCGAGCTTGCGGGCGTCGGTGTCCACCGCCACGATCGTCGTCGCACCGGCGAGCGCCGCACCGGCGACGGCGGCGTCGCCCACACCGCCGCAGCCGATCACCGCCACGGAGTCGCCCCGGGTGACACCGCCGGTGTTCATGGCCGCCCCGAGGCCGGCCATGACCCCGCAGCCCAGCAGCCCGACGGCGGCGGGCCGCGCGGCCGGGTCGACCTTCGTGCACTGCCCGGCGTGGACCAGCGTCTTCTCGGCGAACGCCCCGATGCCCAGCGCCGGGGTCAGTTCGGTGCCGTCGGTCAGCGCCATCTTCCGGGTCGCGTTGTGGGTGGCGAAGCAGTACCAGGGCCGGCCCCGCCGGCAGGCCCGGCACTCCCCGCACAGCGCCCGCCAGTTCAGCACCACGAAGTCGCCGGGCGCGACCCCGTCGACCCCCTCCCCCACCTCCTCGACGACGCCGGCCGCCTCGTGCCCCAGCAGGAAGGGATAGTCGTCGTTGATGCCGCCCTCGCGGTAGTGCAGGTCGGTGTGGCAGACCCCGCAGGACAGCACCCGCACCACGGCTTCGCCGGGCCCCGGGTCCGGCACCACGATGGTGGCGACCTCCACGGGCGCGCCCTTGCTGCGGGAGATGACCCCCCGGACCTCCTGGCTCACGCTCTCCTCCGTCTCCGCACCGACCGTGGTGCCGCCGTCCATCCACGCGGCGGCGTGCCGGGTGCGGCGACGACGCCGGTGGGATCCTGCGCCGAACCTACCGCCGATCAGCGTCGCCGGCTCACCGACCGGGCCAGGGGCACCGGTCAGCCGGCGGCACCGCGGCCGGATTCGCCGTCACCGCCGACGGCTGCCGGCGCGGCGGCGGCCGGGTCGACGGCGGCCGACCCGGCCGACCCGGCCGACCAGAATCCGGCCAGCAGGTCGCTGAACTCCTGCGCGCACTCGATCTGCGGCATGTGTCCGCAGCCACGGAACAGGTGCGTGCGGGCCCGGGGCAGCCGATCGCGCGCCGCGTCGAGATGCAGCGCCGGCAGGATCAGGTCCCGGTCGCCCCACACGACCAGGGTGGGCACGTCGAGACGCTCCACCCCGGCCAGCAGCTCCTCGCGCCACCGGTCACCGACCCCGCGGAAGGTGCCCAGGTCACGGGCGGTCTCCAGCATCACCCGCGCCGCGTACGGACGGCGGGCCACCTCCAGCGCGTACGCGATGCGCTCGGCGGTGGCGAACGACGGATCGCAGAACAGCGACAGTTCCGCCCGGCGGGCGGCGAAACGGGTGGGCCGCAGCATCAACCTGCCCAGGGGACGCAGCGCGAGCAGCCGCAGCGCGATGGTCACCTCCCGGCCGAAGCCGGCGCTGTTGACCAGAGCGAGGCTGGCGACCCGGGCCGGGTCGGCCACGGCGACGCGCATGGCCACCGCCCCGCCCAGCGAGTTGCCGACCAGGTGCACGGGCGCCTCGACGCCGACCGCGTCGAGGTAGCGACCGACGAACCCGCCCAGTGCCTCGAGCGTGCAACGCCCCGCCGGCGGCAGTGAACCGCCGTAGCCGGGCAGGTCGACGCTGTGCACCCGGTACCGGTCGGCGAGCAGTTCGTGCTGCTCGGTGAAGTCGCGCAGCGTACGCCCGATGCCGTGCAGCATCACCACCGGCGGGCCGTCGCCGTCCACCCGGTGCCGGACGCGTCGCCCGTCGACGGTGAGATGCCGGTGCCCGCTCACGACCGCTGCCCCGGGGCGTCGGCGGTGGGCGCGGCCGGGTCGGCGGTCGACGGCGGGTCGACCCCGGGGTTCCCCTCGGCGGACGCGGCCGGTTCGGCGGGCGGCCGGGTCGACCCGGCCCCGGGGGCCGGGCGGCCGGCCCGTCGGGCGGGGTCGCCGGCTGCGGCGTTGAGCCCGGCGACGAGCAGCCGGCCGTACGAGGCGGGCGCGAGTCGGGCCAGCAGATCGGGCAGCTTCGCCGACCAGCCGATCAGGACGCGGCCCCGGCGGCGGCGCACGGCGCGCAGGATGACCTCGGCGGCCACGGCGGGATCGATGCTGAGCAGCTTCTCGAACTGCCGCCGGCCCGTCTCGTACTCCTCGGGGGACACGCCGCTGCCGATCCGGGCGTTCTCGGCGATGCGGGTGCGGATTCCGCCGGGGTGCACCGACGTCACCCCGATGCCGTCGTCGACGAGTTCGTGGCGCAGGGCCTCGGTGAAGCCGCGCACGGCGAACTTGCTGGCCGAGTAGGCGGCCTGGCCGGGTGGTGCGATCAGCCCGAACAGGCTGGAGACGGTGACCAGGTGGGCGCCGGACTCGGCCTTGAGCGCGGGCAGCAGGGCGTGGGTGAGCTGCACGACGGCCCGGAAGTTGACGTCGATCACCCACTGGAACTCCTCCAGCGTCACCTGGTCGAACCGGCCGCCCAGCGCCACCCCGGCGTTGTTGACCAGCAGCCGGATCCGGGGGTGACGGTGCCGGACCTCCTCGGCGACCCGGGCGGTGGCGTGGGCGTCGGCGAGGTCCACCACGTGGGTGACGAGCTGACAGTCGGGGTGTGCGGCGCCGATCGCGGCGGCGACCGCGGCGAGCCGGTCGGCGTCCCGGTCGAGCAGCACCAGGTCGCTGCCCCGGCGGGCCAGGCCGTGCGCCAGGGCCTCCCCGATGCCGCTGGCGGCGCCGGTGACCACGGCCGTGCCGGCGGTGAAGACGAAGGTACGCACTGTGCGGGCTCCTCTCCGAACGGGCCCGGCCGGGGCCGGGCGGTTCGCTCAGCCGACGGTGGTGCCGGTGGAACGGTCGGCGGCACCCGGCCGCGACGCGGTGCCCGCCTGGGAGAACCGAACCCCCTCGTCGGCCAGCCGGCCGTGGCGCATCAGCAGCACGTCCCGGGGATAGTTCTGGTGCAGCCGCCAGGGTGCGCGGGCACCCTGCTTGGGCAGGGCGTCGACGCTGCGCAGCACGTACCCGGCGGTCAGGTCGATGATGGGGGCCAGCTCACCGTCGGGCGGCGGCAGCGGGGTGGCGACCTGCTGCCCCGTGCGGTCGAGGTGGCGCAGCAGGCGGCACACGTACGTCGCCACGAGGTCGGCCTTCAACGTCCAGGAGGCGTTGGTGTAGCCGACGGTCATGGCGAAGTTCGGCACGCCGGAGAGCATCATGCCCTTGTAGGCCACCGTCCGGGCCAGGTCCACCGGCGTCCCGTCGACGGTCAGCGTGGTGTCGCCGAGGGCCAGCAGGTTCAGGCCGGTGGCGGTGACGACCACGTCGGCCGCCAGCTCGGCGCCGGAGGCGAGCCGGATCCCGGTCTCGGTGAACGTGTCGATCGTGTCGGTGACGATCGAGGCTCGGCCGTTCGACAGGGCGGTGAACAGGTCGCCGTCGGGCACCACGCACAGCCGCTGGTCCCACGGGTCGTAGCGGGGCGAGAAGTGCCGGTCGACGTCGTAGCCGGCGGGCAGCCGTCCCTTCGCCGCCCACCGCAGCAGCTTCTTCACCAGGCCGGGGGCACGGCGACTGACCTGGTAGTTGGCGGTCGCCAGCAGCACGTTCTTCCACCGCACCACCGGATAGAGGGCCTTCTCCGGCAACACCCGCCGCAACGCGTCGGCGAGGACGTCGCGGGAGGGCCGCGCCAGCACGTACGTCGGTGAACGCTGGAGCATGGTCACGTGGGCCGCCCGCTCGGCCAGGGCCGGCACCAGGGTCACCGCCGTCGCGCCACTGCCGATCACCACGATCCGCTTGCCGGTGTGGTCGAGGTCGGCCGGCCAGTGCTGCGGGTGCACGACCTGCCCGGTGAACCGCCCGATGCCCGGGAACTCGGGCGTGTAGCCGGCGTCGTAGCGGTAGTAGCCGCTGCAGATGAACAGGAAACCACAGGTCAGGGTGACGGTCTCGGCGGTGTCCGCCCGGTGGACGCGCACCGTCCACACCGCGCGTTCGCTGTCCCACTCCGCGCCGACCACCCGATGGTGGAAACGGACGTGCCCGGTCACGCCGTACTCGTCGGCGGTCTCGCGGACGTACCGGCGGATGGAGTCCCCGTCGGCGATGGCCTTCGGGTCGGTCCACGGTCTGAAGGAGTAGCCGAGGGTGTACATGTCGGAGTCGGAGCGGATACCGGGATAGCGGAACAGGTCCCAGGTGCCACCGATCGCGCCCCGCGCCTCGAGCACCGCGTACGTCTTGTCGGGGCAGTTGCGTCGCAGGTGGCAGGCCGCGCCGATCCCGGAGAGCCCGGCACCCACGATGAGCACGTCGACGTGGTCGGAGGACATCACGACTCCTGATCCCGAGGTGGTGACCCCGGACACTATCCACCGCCGTCGACAACCGTCAACACCCTGTCGAGAGACGTCGACAGCCCGTCGAGGGGGTGTACGATCGACGCTCATGACACCCGCCCGTACCGCCCCCCGTGACGCGAACCCACGCGGACGCCGCGCGGCCCGCTCGGCGGGCGACGAACGGGAGTCGGCCATCCTCGCCACCGCCGAGCGGCTGCTCGCCGAGCGCTCCTTCGCCGAGATCTCCATCGACGACCTGGCCCGCGGCGCGGGCATCTCCCGCCCGACCTTCTACTTCTACTTCCCGTCGAAGGACGCGGTGCTGCTGACCCTGCTCGACCGGGTCACCGAGGAGGCCGACGCCGCCGCCGGCGACGTGCTCGACCGGCTCGCCGAGGACCCGCGCGCCCGCTGGAGGGAGCTGATCGGCCGGTTCCACGAGACGTTCGGCGCCCACCGGGCCGTGGTGCTGGCCTGCGCCCAGGTCCGCGGCACCAACGCCGAGGTGCGCCGCCTGTGGGCCACGGTGCTGGAACGCTGGGTGCAGGCCATCACCACCGCCGTCGAGGCGGAACGCCGCCGGGGCGCTGCCCCGGCGGGGCTGCCGGCGCGGGACCTCGCGATCGCGCTGAACTCGATGAACGAGCGGGTGTGGTATGCCACCTTCGCCGGCGACGGGCCGGCGGTGGCCGACGCCGACGTCGTCGACGTGCTGCTGGACGTGTGGCTGGCCAGCATCTACCGCGACACCACGGCCCCGCCGGCCGCGGGTACGGGTCAGATCGTCTCCCCCGGCGACAGGTACCGGTAGCCGGGAACCGTCTCGGCGAACCAGCCGTTGACGCTGGCCAGGCCCCGCTCGTTGAGCTGCGCGTCGTGGATGGCCACCACCCGTGACGAGTCGGTGGCCGTGGCGAAGTCGACGGCCTCGGTGAGCTTCAGCCACGACGCCTGCGCCGGCACGAGCAGCGTCCGCACCGGCCGACCGGGCGCGACGAGTGAGTCACCCGGGTGGTAGACCTCGTCCTCGACGAGGTAGCCGAGGTTGGCACAGTCCGGCTGTCCACCGTGGATGGTGGCGTGCCGACCCCCGACGGCGGCCACGGTCAGCCCGGCGGCGGTGAACCGTTCCCCGGGGCGTACCCGGGTGACCGGCAACGGCGCGAGGTCGGGCAGCACCGCGCCATGCGGGGCGTACACCGGCACGCCCAGGCCCGCCAGTCGCAGCACGTCCACGTGGTCGGTGTGTTCGTGCGTGACCAGCACGGCGTCCGCGCCGGCCAGGGCGCGCGGCTCGCTCCACGTGCCCGGGTCGATGACCAGCACCGTGCCGTCGTGTTCGAGGCGTACGCAGGAATGCGTGTACTTGGTGATCCGCACTGCCCGAACCTACGCCCCGCCTGGTGGTGGGTGTGGCCGCGGGCGCGGGGTGCCCCGGGTCACCACCCGTAGGGCGTCCTAGGATGCTAGGTGGCACGCCTCAACCCGGGATCACTCTGGTCACCGCGATGGTCTGGGCCAGTTCACGGTCGCCGCAGGTGGCCGGTCGGGTGGTGAGCGACCCCTGCACCGTGACCCGCTGCCCCGCCGTCAGGCCCCGTGCCGCGTCCCCGGTCAGCGCCCACCGCCGCGCCCCGACCAGCAGCATCAGACAGTCGCCGTCGCGCTCGACCGTGCCGGTGAGCGTCCGCCCACCCCAGGGCAGCCCACCGGGCACCTCCCCACCGGACGGCCTCGGGAACGCGGTGGTCCCGGGCAGTGGCGCGGCGGTGCCGCCGGCCGGCGGCGGGTCGGAGGCGGGTCGCGTGGGCGACGCCGGCGGCTGCCCGGGCACACCGGGCGGCCCGGTCGGAGCGGCGGAACCGAGCGGAGGAGCTGGCGACGCCGGCTGCGGGGAGCCGGGAGACGACGGGTCGCTCCCGTCGCCGCAGCCCGCCGTCAGGCCCAGCAGGCCGATCACGCCCAGCACCACCGGCATTCGTCGCACCGTGACCACCTCCGATCGGACGCCCCGCCGCCCCGCCCGCAGGTCAGAGCCGGTAGAAGCGACGGTAGCGGCGGATCAGCCGCCACTGCACCAGCACGGCCGCCGCGGTCAGCAGAATCATCACCAGCGTCGCCGCCGCCGCGTAGCCGTAGCGAAGGTACTCGAAGCCCGTCTGGTAGACGAACAGCGACAGGTAGGTCGTCGAGTACGGCGGCGGCCCCCCGTCGGTGACGACGAACGCCGGTACGAAGGTGAAGTGCAGGCTGGCGATGGCGTCACGGACGGCGAGCAGCGCCAGCACCGGCGCCATCATCGGCAGGGTGATCCGGCGGAAGACGTCCCAGCCGGTGGCGTCCTCGACGGCGGCCATCTCGTACACGTCGCGGGGCAGGGCGCGGCGCGCGGCGAGCAGCACCACGAAGGTCTCCCCCATGGTGAACAGGCTCATCAGGATGATCGCCGCGCGGGCGTCGGTGGGGTCGGTGAGCCACTGCGGCGGAGTGCGGCCCAGCGCGGTCAGCCCGTTCTCACCGCCGGTGCGCAGCACCTGGTTGATCGGCCCGTACAGCGGGTTGAGCAGCCACAGCCAGAGCAGACCGTAGGCGATCTCCGGCACCGCCGTGGGCAGCAGCGCCGCCGTGCGGGCGGTGCCGACGCCGCGGGCCCGCCGGTGCAGCAGCAGCGCCAGGCCGAGCGCGAACAGCACCCGCAACGGTACGGCGATCAACGCGAACACCAGGGAGTTGACCAGGGCCGTACGGAAGATCGGGTCGTCACCGAGGGCGACCAGGTTGTCCAGGCCCACCCAGGTCGGCGGGCGCAGCAGGTCGTAGGAGGTGAACGCCAGTGCCAGGGTGACCAGCGCGGGCAGCAGCACCAGGCCCACCAGGCCCACCAGGTACGGCGCCAGCATCAGCGCCAACTGCCGGCGGGCGCGGGTGTCCGGTCGGGTCACGGGGCGTACCGGCGGCCGGAGACGGCATGGAACACGTGCGTGTCGGCCCAGCGGACCGCGACGCGTACCGCCGAGCCTCTGCCTGGTCGGCGGGCCGCCGGCACCCGGGCGACCACCGGCGACCCGGCGGCGAGGGTGACGTACGCGTAGGCGTCCTCGCCGACCACCTCGACCCGGTCGACGACAGCCTCCGCGCCGTCGTCCGGGGCGAGGACGACCGCCTCGGGCCGGAACCCGATGAGCAGGTCACCGGTGGGTAGCACCGGAGCGTCGCCGGTGGGTGTCACCGGGCCGGTGGCGGGGAGCAGGTTCATCGCCGGGGAGCCGACGAACCCGGCCACGAACGTGGTGGCGGGGGCGCGCCAGATCTCGTCGGGTGTGCCCACCTGCTCGACGCGCCCGTCACGCAGCACCGCGATGCGGTCGGCGATCACCAGGGCCTCGGTCTGGTCGTGGGTGACGTGCACCATCGTCGCGCCGATCCGGTCGTGCAGAGCCCGCAGCTCGGTGCGCATCTCCACCCGCAGCGCCTGGTCCAGGTTGGACAACGGCTCGTCGAGCAGGAACACGTCCGGCTCGCGGACCAGGGCGCGGGCCAGGGCGACACGTTGGCGTTCACCGCCGGAGAGCTGCCCGGGACGGCGGCCCAGCAGCGCGGCGCAACCGACCGACTCGGCGGCGGCACGGGCCCGTTCGCGAGCGACCGCGCGGGGGGTGTCGCGGACCTCCAGCCCGAAGGCGATGTTCTCGGCGACGGTCAGGTGCGGGAACAGTGCGTACGACTGGAACACCATCGACACGTCACGGCGGCCGGGGCGCAGGTCGGTCACGTCGCGGCCGGCGATGCGCACCCGCCCGGCGGTCACCGGTTCCAGGCCGGCCACCACCCGCAGCACCGTGGACTTGCCGGCGCCGGAGGGCCCCAGCACGACCAGCAGTTCACCCCGCTCGGCGGTCAGGTCGACGCCGTGCAGGACGGTCGCGTCGCGGTAGGCGGCCGAGACGCCGTCGAGGACGAGCCCGGTCTCGCTCACCCGTTCTCCCCCCGGGCGAACATGGGCCGGGTGATGACGTCGAGGTCGCGGACCACGTCGTCGAGCCTGTCGCCGCGGTGCACGGCGTTCTCCAGGATGCCGTAGCTGGCGTCCTCGATCTCGGGCCAGGTGGACACGGTCGGCAGCGCCCGGACCGTGGGGATGGCGTCGAGGAACACCTGCGAGTTGCGCGGCGGACGGGTCGGATCGAGGAAGGCCGGCGAGCGGGACGTCTCGATGTGCGAGGGCACCGTCCGGCCGGTGGCGGCGATGATCCGCTGCCCCTCGGCGGACATGGCGTACTCCATGAACCGCCAGGCGGCGTCGGCGTTGCGCGCTCCCCTGGTCATGCAGTAGGCGTCGGAGTGCAGCACTCCGACGGGCTGCCGGTAGACCGGCAGCGGAGCGACGTCCCACTCGAAGCCGGTGACGGTGCGGAAGTTGGTGGTGGCGCGTCGGGAGGTCATCAGCATGGCCAGCCGGCCGTTGAGGAACCGCGACTCGTCGTCCTCGGCCTCGACCTCGGCGTCGCTGGGCACCACCCCGTACGCCTGCCGCAGGTCCACCAGATTCTTCAGCGCCTCCCGGGCGGCCGGGGTGTCCAGAGTGAGACGGGTCGGCTTGGCCGGGTCGTCGACGATCTCGCCGCCGTTGGACCACACCATCGGCGCGAGGCGGATGATCGACGTTTCCACACCGAGTCCGTGCACGACGGGCAGCCGGGCGGCCCCCTCGGCCTCGGTGCCCCTGATGACCAGGCCGCGGCTGTCGCGGGTCATGGCGGTGGCGGTGCCGACCAGGTCGTTCCAGGTCCAGCCGGCCCTCGGCTCGGGCACGCCGTACCTGGTGAACAGGGTGCGGTTGAAGTAGACGGCCAGGCTGGAGACGTTCTGCGGCAGGCAGAGCTGCTTGCCGTCCCAGCGGAACGCCTCCATCGCCACCGGGTAGTAGTCGGCCGGGTCGACGGCGTCGGAGGCGGCGATGCGGTCGTCGAGCGGCGCGACGACGCCCTTGGCGGCGAACTGCCCGTAGAAGCGGTAGTTCATCAGGAACAGGTCCGGTGGGGAGCCACCGGCCACGGAGGTCGCCAACCGGGCCAGCAGGTCCTTGCGGTCGCTGGCCTCGATGAGCTGCACCCGCTCCCCCGGTCGGGCCCTGCCGTACGCGTCGATCAGGGTGCGGTAGGCGGCCAGTTCCTCGGGCGCGCCGAACACCAGCAGCCGCACCGGTCCGCCGCCCGACGTCGCGCCGGAGCCGCAGCCGGTGGCGGCGAGCACGGCGGTCAGGGCGAGCGCGAGCAGGGCTTTGGGTCTCATCGGAGCGTCCCGTCAGTCGTCGTGGTGCAGGAAACGCCGCTGGGCGAGCACGAAGACCAGCAGCGCCGGGACCGTGGCGACCACCGCCCCGGCGAGGAAGACCGGGAAGTTGGTCGGGTCCAGCAGCGACAGGGAGCGCAGCGCCAACGGCAGGGTGAACAGGTCGCGGTCGTACACGTAGATCAGGGGGTCGAGGAAGTTCGACCAGGTCAGCACGAAGGTGAGCGCGGTCAGCCCGGCGGTGACCGGGCGGACCAGCGGCAACGCCACCCGCCACCAGGTACGCATCGGGCTGAGATCCTCCACCAGGCAGGCGTCGTACAGGTCGGCTGGCAACGCCCGGAACGCCAGATAGTAGACCAGGACGTAGAGGGGTGAGGTGCCCAGCAGCGCCGGGGTGATCAGCGGGACCAGCGTATCGGTCAGTCCGAGGAACCGGAAGATCGCGAAGCGGGGCACCAGCAGGGTGGTAGCGGGCACCATCAGCGCCGCCAGTGACGCCACCACGACGGTGGCGGTGACGCGCGGCGCGAGGCGGGCCATGGCGAAGCCGGCGAGGGACGCGACGAGCACGCTCAGCGGCACCGCGACGACCGCGACCACGACGGAGTTGAACGAGGCGCGCAGCAGGCCACCCAGGTCGAGGGCGCGCTCGTAGCCGACGGTGGACACCGGGTCCGGCACCAGTTGCGGAGTCGGTGGGGGCGGCAGCCCCGGCTCGGTGAGGGAGCCGGCCACCAGCAGCAGCAGCGGTGGCACGAAGACCAGGATCACGAAGGCCGCACCGAGGGTACGCCACAGTCGGGCGACCCGGTCGGGCAGCGGTGAGGGGCCGCTGGCGCGGCCCCTCACCGGGAATGTGCCGATTGTTGTTCCTCTACTTCCCGAGCGGGAGCTTCCAGGCGCCCAGGCCGTGCGAGGCGGCGTAGAGCACCCGCTCGCCCGGCACGATGGTCAGCCCGGCGACCTCGACGTTCGGCATGCCCGCCGCCGCCTTGGTCCAGGTGGTGCTCCCCTTGGCCAGCCGCAGCACACCGAAGTCGGTGGCGGCGTACAGGTCACCGGTGACGTCGTCGCGGACCAGGTCGGTGATCGGCTGGTCCCCGAAGTCGTACGACCGGTCGGCCCACGTCGCGCCGGCCTCGCCGACGGTCACCTCGAACGCGTGCCCGGGGGTGGCCGGGGTGTTCGAGTTGAAGCCGCTGTAGGAGACCCACGCCCGGGCCGGGTCGGCCGGGTCGACGTGGATGCTGGTCGGGAAGCGGTTGGGGGTGCTGGCGGTGTCGACCCGGGTCCAGGTCACCGCGGAGGCCGGCTCGGCGTCGGCGTTGCGGCTGACGAAGATCCGACCGGTGCTGGTGGCCGCCCACGCGGTGGAGGCGTCGGACGTGACCCGCTCGATCACGGAGACGGCTCCGCCGGCCCGATCGCCCCACGCGGCGTCGGTCAGGTCGTTGGCGCCCAGCGGCTCCCAGTCGCCGCAGACGTCCTCGTAGGTGCCGTCCCACGAGTTGCAGATCCGGTCGGCCTCCTCCAGGCTCCGGTCACCCAGGCCGAAGGTCTTGGTGCGGTAGACGGTGCGGCCCGTGCCGGCGAACATGGTGCCGCTGACCTTCGGGTCGCTGATCACCGGGGCGTAGAACAGGCTGCCCGGCTGACCGAAGATCGGGTCGGCGGTCCAGATCCAGCTGCCGATGTCACCGTTGGCGAAGTTCACCTCGGGCGAGACGTCGTAGAAGGTGTGGAAGCGGAACTCCTTCTTACCGACGTCCCAGCCGGACGCGCCGCCGTCGCCGATCATGGTGTTGATCCAGCGCCGCCGCTCGCCCTTGTTCTCCCAGGTGCCGTTGTCCTGGGTGCCGCCCTGGAGCTGGTTCACGTCGTGCGGGCTGACCGACAGGCTGATGAACTGCAGCGTGTTCATGCCCTTGTTGATGCCGTCGAGCTTCGACGGGATCTTCGACAGCATCTGCTTGCAGCGGTCCTTCTGGGCCTGCGTGGTCAGGTTGCGGTCCGGGTTGTCGCACCAGGCCGAGCGGTCGACGAACTGGCCGCTGGAACGCATCAGGCCGCCGTCGTTGGCCTCGAAGAACTGGTACGGGTTGCGCGGGTTGGTGACCAGGGCGTGCTGGTCGGGGTGCAGCCCGTTGGGGTGCAGCTCGTCGGTGCCGTCGTAGGTCATGTCGTAGCCGCTGACCCCGGCGTCGGTGGACAGCACGACGGCCCGCTTGTGGGCGATCGTCTCGCCGTAGACGTACGAGCCACCGGTGTAGACGATGTCCGGGTGCCCCTCGGGGTGTGCACGAACACGTCGTACCAGCACTGGCCGCCGCACTGGTTGTAGGTGGCGAAGCCCGGGTCGGCCGGGTTGGAGCTGGTCAGGTCGGTGAACGTGGGGGTGCCGGAGGCGACGTCGTCGCTGCGCAGCAGCCGCGCGTACGGGTTGCCGGTGTTGCCCTCGTAGACGTACATCCGGGTCTTGCCGTTGGGCAGGGCGGTGACGTCGATCGCCGGACGGGTCTGGAACAACTGGGCGTTGAGCGACGGCTTGATCTGCGCCCAGGTCGCGCCGGCGTCCATCGAGCGCCAGACGCCCCGGGCGTACGAGGCCGCGTACACGATGTCGGCGTTACGCGGGTCGAGCTTGACCTGGCGCACGCCGCGCGGCGAGCACGAGGTGGTGTTGGCGAACTCCGCCGCGCTGCCGGTGCACTCGGTGACGTCGGCCGAGCCGTTGTGGACGAACGACCAGCTCCGGCCGCCGTTGGTGGTCTTGTAGAGGCCCCACTTCTCGGCGTCCGGCACCGGCCGGGTCACGCCGCCGCAGCAGGAGCTGGACATGCCGCGCAGGGCGGTGGTGGTGGCGACGTAGATCGTCTTCGGGTCGCCCGGCTTGATGGTGATCTCACCGATGCCCTTGCCGGCCAGGACCTTCTTGCCCAGCGGGCCGGACCAGGTCAGGCCACCGTTGGTGGACCGGTACAGGCCCACCCCGGCGACGCAGCCGGAGGCGCAGACGTTGGCCTCACCGGTGCCGACGTAGATGGTCAGGCCGGTGCGGTCGTTACGGTCGATCTTCACCGAGCCGGCGGCGTTGATGCCCAGTGGCCCACCCAGGTAGAACCACTTGGGCTCGGCCGCGAGGACGTTCAGGGTGCCCCAGACGCCGCCGCCGGCCGGAGTGGCGTACGCCCGGCAGAGCAGCCGGTTGCAGTCGGGGCTGATGTCGATCGAGGTGACCCGGCCGCCGGCCACGTACTCGTTGGGCACGTAGTTGAAGGCGTTGCGGTACTCGGTGAAGGGGTAGAGGGCCTCGCTGGGGCCCACGTTCACCCATTTCCGACTGCCCCGGAAGCGCTTGTCGGCCGCGGTGAACGCCGCCTTGCTCCGGTCGACCTGGGCGATGCTGATCGAGTCGGCCGGGTAGGCCCGCTCGAGGAACTCCTGCTGGGCGGCGTTGCCCGGCCCCTCCGGCGACATGCCGTCGTTGCCGGGAGCCGCCCGCCGGAGGCGTTCGAGGTGGGCACCGAGCCCACCGGGCATCTCCCCGTCGCCCGCGGTGACGGCGGCCGGCGCCTCGGTGCCGGCAAAGTGGATTCCTACCATACCGGTCGATGCCACGAGGACACCGACCGCCAATCCTACGAGAAGATGGCGACGTCTGCGCTTCACCAGGGTCCCTCCGCCAGAAGAAGGCGTCACCGCAGCGCGGCACACCCGGGATTGGCGACCGTCGCTGGCAGCGTCCACGCAGGAATATGGCAGAGGGAGTCGGCGCAGGCAATAGAGCTTCTCCCAGCCGATCGGACACACTTGAGAAGGCGCAGGTGACAGTTCGTGTCGGCGGGCCGTCCGCGCCGCCCCCGCTTCGCGGGCTCCCGCCGGCCCTTCCGCAGCCCGCTGCGGCCGGGGGGCCGCGCCGACCCCGCCCTCCGGGCACCGTCGGTTGGGCAGGGACAATGGCGGTTCAGCCCACCGGCAGGAGGAGGAACGGTCAGCGTGTCGGACGTCGCCCCCCACGCGGCTGACCTGCGCGCCGACTGCGCCCGCTGCGTCGGCTTGTGCTGCGTCGCACCCGCCTTCGCCGCGTCGGCGGACTTCGCCGTCGACAAGCCGGCCGGGCAACCGTGCCGCAATCTGACACCGGACTTCCGCTGCGGCATCCACTCCGAGCTACGCGCCCGGGGCTTCCCGGGGTGCACCGTCTTCGACTGCTTCGGCGCGGGACAGCGGGTGACCCAGGTGACCTTCCGCGGCCGGGACTGGCGGACCGCCCCGGGGACCGCGAGACAGATGTTCGACACCTTCGCCGTGCTGCGCCCGCTGCACGAGCTGCTGTGGTATCTCACCGAGGCGCTGGCCCTGCACCCACCGGCGGACCTGCGGGACGGGTTGACCGCCGCGCTCACCGAGACCGAGCAGCTCGCCGCCGGCCCACCGGCGACCCTGCTCTCGCTCGACGTCGAGGCACACCGGAGCCGGGTCAACGTGCTGCTGTCGCGTACCGGCGACCTGGCCCGTTCCCGGGGCGGCCGGGCCGGGGCCGACCACCGCGGCGCACGGCTGTTCGGCGCCGATCTGCGGGGCACCGACCTGCGCCGGGCCAACCTGCGGGGTGCGCTGCTCATCGGTGCCGACCTGCGCGGGACTGACCTCACCCTGGCCGACCTGACCGGTGTCGACCTGCGCGGCGCCGATCTGCGCGGCGCCGACCTGTCCGCCAGCCTCTTCCTGCACCAGTCACAGCTCGACGCGGCCCACGGCGACCAGCACACGGTCCCACCCGCCGGGCGGGTCCGCCCCGTGCACTGGGCGGCGCTGCCGCTGACCGTGGTCCGCCGGCAGCACCCGGGCGGTGGCAGACGCCACGCTCGCCGCCGCCGCTGACCGTCCCGAACCCCGCCGCCGCTGACCGCTGCCCCGGCCGCGCACCGCTGGTTCGTCCCGCCAGTGTCCGACCCGGCGGTGGTGACGTTTCGCCCCCGCCGGCTCGGGAACCCGGCGACCGCAGTGACCGCGCGTTTGTCGACGACCGAGCGGGGCAGGAGTGGGGCATGAGCGAGGAGCAACGGCACGACCTGGCCGACACCGACGAGCCCGACGGCACCCCCGCCATGGAGGCGTCGCTGCGCCCACCCGGCGAGTCACTGCACACCACCGACGACACCGGCGACGACTTCGCCGACCTGCCTGCCGACGACCGACGGTCGGCCCGGGAGATCAGCCGGGCCGGCTACGACGTGCACGACGTCTCCGGCGCGGGTGACCCGAACCGCGAGTAGTCCGCCCGGAGGTCACCGGCTGGCGGCCGTCGCCCTGGCCTCGGTCATACCCCGGTTGGCGAGCGCGTCCGCGCGCTCGTTCTCCGGATGGCCGTTGTGGCCCTTGACCCACAGCCAGGTGATCCGGTGGCGGGCCCCGGCCTCCTCCAGCCGCTGCCACAGGTCGGCGTTCTTGACCGGCTGCTTCGCCGACGTCAGCCAGCCGTTGCGCTTCCACGAGGCCAGCCAACTGGTGATGCCGTTGCGCACGTAGGTGCTGTCGGTGTGCAGTTCCACGGTGACCGGCCGGGTGAGGCTCTCCAGGGCCCGGATCGCGGCCATCAGCTCCATCCGGTTGTTGGTGGTCGGGCTGGCCTCCCCGCCGCACAACTCCCGCTCGTGGCCGCCGTAGCGCAGCACCGCGCCCCAGCCGCCCGGCCCCGGGTTGCCGCTGCACGCGCCGTCGGTCCAGATCTGCACGGCCCGGCCGGCCACCTCGTCCACCATGCCGGCAACCTACCGAACGTCCACCGGTGTCCCGGCGCAGGCACCCGGCCCGGCGCCGCCTTGACCCGCCGCCTTGACCCGCCGCCTTGACCCGCCGCCTTGACAGGATCCTCACCGGACCATGAGGGCGGTTCCCGCCCGCGGTTCAGCCCCGCCCGTCGGTGGGTGCCGGGTCGGCGGTGACGGCGGAGTCGGCCACCGCGGGCGGCACCGCCCAGGGCCGGCGACGGGACGGGGCGAGCCGGTCGCGCAGCCGCGCGACGGCGTCACCCGTCGTGGCGGCGACCATCGGGGCCAGCCGGGCGGAGCGCATGACGGCCAGGTCCTCGGCCACGGTGGTGTCGCCGTCGAGGAAACGCAGCACCCGTTCCGCGGGGTTGCGCGCGAAGAGCCGGTCGAAGAACTCGGGGCCGCCGACCCCGCCGGCGTCCAACGCCCGCAGCGCCACCGCGTCCATCCACAGGTGACGACGGGGGTACGCGGACGCGGGCACCGGCGGCCGGCCGGCGGCCAGGGCCGCCGCGACCTGGTCGGCCTGGCGGTGCATGGCGGAGAAGGTGAACCCGGTCGACGGTCGGGTCGCGCCGCCGGCCGCGCCCAGGCGCACCACCCGGGGCGACGGGCGGGCGGTGAACGGCCCGTCGGTCATCGGGATCACCCCGTTCTCCACCTCCCGCACGGTGAGCCGGGCCGGGTCGAGCCCGAGGAGGCGACGGTAGCCGGTCAGCGCCGCGTCGTACGCCGCCCCGGTGAGCAGGGCCGGGGAGAACTCGGTGTACTCGACGAGGGCGTACCGGCTGCTGACCGGCAGGACGTAGCCGAAGGAGACGCCCCGGGCCGGCTGCGGGGTGCGGAAGTCCATCAGCACCGCCCGCCCCGGGTCGAACAGCGGACCGTCCGCTTCCAGCCACCAGCCACGAAAGTGCTGCAACCAGTTGGTGCGTCCGGGGCGGCTCGGCGGACGGGGCCGGGAGTCCAGCACCCAGCGGGCGCGGGCGACCGGGTTGTCGCCAGCACGGATCGCGACCCGGTCGCCGTCGTCGTCGAGCATGTCGACGCCCGCGCGGATGCGGATGGCGCCGAGGTGCCGCTCGGCCTCGGCAGCCCGGTCGTAGACCGGGCCCGAGCGCAGCATCGCGTACCGCAGGGGGGTCAGGTCGAGGACGCGGCGCCCGGCCGGTGTCGCCACCTCGACCTGCTGCCAGCTCGCGGCGAGCGCGTCGTCGAGGTCGCTGCCCGGCTGTCCCCAGAACGCCCAGGTGCGGTCCTGCCCCCGACGGTGCACCGGGTCGACCACGGCGATCCGCAGGCCGCGCACGCCGTGCCGGACGAGGGCCGCGAGCACGAGCGACGCCGCGCCCCCGCCGCCGACCAGGGCGAGGTCGACGTCGACCGGTGTGCTGTCCACCCCGACCACGCTGCCACATCCGCCGGCCCGGGGCGCGTCGGGGCGGTCAGGCGGGAAACCCCGTTGATCGGGGTACGCGGCTGTGCGAGCGTCGCCGGGTGGACGAATACCGTGCGGTGAACCGGGCCAGTTGGGACGAGCGGGCCCCCGCCCATGCCGCCTCCCCCGACTACGCGGTGCGGCGGTTCCTCGACGACCCGGCGTACCTGAGCGAGGTGGTCCGTTTCGACCTGCCCCGGCTCGGCGACGTGGCCGGGCTGCGCGGGGCGCACCTGCAGTGTCACATCGGCACCGACACGGTTTCGCTGCACCGGCTGGGCGCGCGGATGACCGGGCTGGACTTCTCGGGGGCGTCGCTCGAGCAGGCCCGGGATCTGGCCGCACGCACCGGCGCCGACGTCGACTTCGTCGAGGCCGACGTGTACGACGCGCCGCAGGCCCTCGGCGGGGAGAGGTTCGACCTGGTCTACACCGGGATCGGCGCGCTGTGCTGGCTGCCGGACGTGCGCCGTTGGGCGCAGGTGGTGTCGACGGTGCTGCGGCCCGGCGGCCGGTTGTTCCTGCGGGAGGGCCACCCGATGCTGTGGGCGCTGGACGACACCCGGCCCGACGGGGTGCTCGCCGTGGCACACCCGTACTTCGAACGGTCCGAGCCGACGGTGTGGGACGAGGGGGGAACGTACGTGACGACCGACGCGACGTTCACCCACAACCGGTCGTACGAGTGGAACCACGGGCTGGGTGAGATCGTCACGGCCCTACTCGACAACGGTTTCGAGTTGACCATGCTCATGGAGCATGACAGTGCCCCGTGGGACGCGCTGCCCGGCCATACGGTGAAGGGCGAGGACGGGGAACACCGCCTGCGGGACCGCCCCTGGCGGCTACCGCAGACGTACACGGTGCAGGCCCGCCTGCGGTCCTGATCCGCTGTGCAGGCCCGCCCGGATCCGCGTATGCCGCTGGCCGGCACCCGGTGTCGGGTGCCGGCCAGCGGTTTCGTTCCCCCTGTGTGGAAGGTCTGTGTGGGTCGGTCCGGGGGTCAGTTGTTCCAGTGTTCGGCGACGAGGTCGGCGGCCTGCTGTTCCCACTGGGCGTAGTGGTCGGGGTACGCCGAGACCTGGACGGTCTGCGCGGCCACGGTCAGCGGCATGTCCTGCCAGCCGTCGACCTGCTTGAGGCCCTTCAGGAACGCCAGGGTCGAGTACTCGGGGTCGGTGATCTGCTCGACCGTGCCCCAGCCGCTGGACGGGCGCTGCTGGAACAGGCCCTGCGAGTCGTGGTCGTTACGGTCACCCAGGTGACCCAGGTTCTCCAGCTTCGACTCCTGGAACGCGGTACCGATCGCGACCACGGCGGCACGCTCGTCCATCCCGGCCTTCTTCGTCGCCGCGACGATCGCCTTGGCGTTGGCGACCTGCTCGTCGGACAGGTCGATACGCGACTGGGCGCCCTGCACACCATGCGGCACCAGCTTGCCCATGTCCGGCTTACCCGCCTTCTCGGCCTGCACGACCGCCGTCACCGGGGCAGCCTCGGCCGGCGCGGCGACCGCACCCGAAACCGGACCAGCAACCATGCCACCGGCAAACGCCAGACCAGCAACACCCAACACACTCTTACGCAGCAGCTTCGACGTCATGACAACAGCTCCGTTCGGGGGTCGACACCCACCACAAGGGGGGACACGGTGGGTGCAAGCACCGACAGGCGCTCAAAGAACCAAGGGGGGAAGAACAAGAGGGGGAGGATCCGTCCGGGCCGGGGGCGGGGGATGCCCCTCACGGCGCCGGGACCATGTGTAACCACCGACCGGCCCGACCCATTCCCAGCCACCCCGGTCACCCGAGGCCGCCATCCGGAGACGCCCACCCACGAGGCAGGCACGAGCCCTGCTCGATCAGCCACCCCACACAACCACCCCCACCCACCGACCATTCCCACCCCCGAGCGCCCCACCAAACCCCCTGAAACCGGACGCTATTCCCATCACGGACACCCACCACAGACGACGTCAACTTGTACCAAGGGGGCAACTGTCGGCGAGTTCGAGACAACCGGCGCGCGCCGCCATGGTTCTCGCCGGGGACGCCAGGTTCGTCCGGCACATCTGACAGGACAGCCGCCCCGGTCACGTCGTGGCGGCGTTTCCGCTGTTCGCTCTGCCTTCGGGGTGGACACGTGACGGCAACGAGGAATTCTCGTTTTCACCCGATCGAGGGCTCAACCCGCCTAGTGTTGGGCACACCGGTGCTAGTCACGGAGTTGGCCACCCGAACGACGTCCCACGGATTCAGCGGACGAAAGTGAGGGAAGACGCGTATGCAGGCAAAGACTGTTCTCGTGTCGGCGGCGATCGGTGTGGGTCTGGGCACGCTGCTGCTGCCGGGCGTCGCACTGGCCGACACCACGGTGTCCCCGGCCACCACCCCGGTCGGCGGGACCGTCGTGCTCACCGCGACGACCTGCGACCCGAGTTCCGGTGACGCGATCTTCCGCGTCACCGGGCCGGACCGGGACCAGAACGTGCGATCCACCACGGCTGCGGCAGCCGGCGGCCTGAGCGCCGAACTGTTCACCGCCGGGTTCACCCTGGGCACCTACACCGTGGCCGCCACCTGCGGGGACGGCAGCCCTGACGGTACGGCCACGTTCACCGTCACCCCCATCGGCGGTGCGCCGGCCGGTGGTCGCGGTGACGGCGACGAAACGGGGGCGATCGCTGCCGGGGCCACCCTGCTCGGCACCGCCGCCGGAGGGGCGCTCATCCTGGCTCGCCGCAGGCGGCATGCCGTCACGGCCGCCGCCACGCTCTGAGCGACGATCCGACACACCACGTCCCTGGACGGGTGCCCGCACCGGTGACACCGGCGCGGGCACCCGACGGATCGGAGGTCCCCGTGCGGACGTGCCGCCCGGCGGTCACCCTGGTCACGCTGCTCGCGGCGGCCGGGGTCGCCCTGGTCGGGTTCGGCCTGACGGCGGGCACACCGCGACCGCCACAGCCCGATCCCGCCCACGCGCCCGGCGGGCCACGCGCCGCGCCCACGCTGCCGCCGTTGCCCCGTGCCGACCCCGTGGAGGTGCAGGTCCCCCGCATCGGCGTACGTGCCCCGCTGGTGCCGGTGACCGCCGACGCGACCGGGACGCTGGAGGTGCCGCCGTTGCACCAGCCCACCGTGGCCGGCTGGTACCGGCCGGGGGCCAGTCCCGGCGAGAACGGCAACGCGGTCATCGTCGGGCACGTCGACTCCCGGGCCGGGCCGGCGGTCTTCTTCGACCTGGGTCGGCTGCGGCCCGGCGACAGGATCCGGGTGTCCCGCGCCGATGCCCGGGTGGTCACCTTCGTCGTCGATGCCGTCGGGTCGTACCCGAAGGACCGCTTCCCCACCGACCTCGTCTACGGCCCGACCAACGGATCCGGCTTACGGCTGGTCACCTGCGGGGGCCGGTTCGACGGAGCCACCGGCGACTACAGCGACAACGTGGTCGTCTTCGCCACCCGGGTCGCCTGAGGGCCGGACGCCACGGCGAGGAGGCACCACCACCGCCGCGTGCCCGGCCACTGGGAACACCAAGTAGGGCCTGACGGATCGGCGGCACCACGACGGCACACCGGCCTGCGCAAGCCGCCGCGGCGGTCAGGTGAGCCGGCACAGCCCCCGGCAGCGGTCAGGTGAGCCGGGCCAGGAAGCCCCGGACCTGCTCGCGGGCACGATCGGTGATCTCCGGGCCGTGAGTGAAGGCGGCCACGTCGTAGTCGGCCTCGCCGAGGACGTGGGCGGAACGCTGGGTGAGCCGGAAGTCGCTGCAGAACGCTCTGACCGGCCAACGGATGCCAGCCACATTGAACAGGGCGTCACCGGTGACGAGCACCCGGGTCGGCTCGTGCAGCAGCGACACGTGACCCGGCGAGTGGCCGGGGGTGTGCAGGACACGCAGGCCCCCGGCGACGTCCAGGAGGTCTCCGTCGGCGAGCGGCTGCGACACCTCGACGGCGGGAAACCGGCCGCCGGCCAGCCGGGAGAGAAGCCGACCGGCCGTGCCGGTGGGGTCGCCAGCCGGCGGGCGGCCCGATTCGGCGTATGGCGCGTCGGCGGCGTGGGCGGCGACCGGGGCGCCGGTGCGGCGGGCCATCTCGGCCGCACCGCCCGCGTGGTCGGGGTGGGCGTGGGTGAGCACGATCCGGGTCACGTCGGCCGGCTGCTTGCCGATGGCCGCGAGGCCGCGCACGATCCTGGCGGGGGCCCGCGTCACCCCGCAGTCGACCAGGGTGACGCTGCCGTCGTCGTCGACCAGGGCGTACGAGTTGATCATCGATCGGCCGAGGGTCGGGATGCGCCAGACGCCCGGGGCCAGGGCGACGGCTGCGGGACTGGCCATGGGCAGGAGCCTAGCGGACATCAGCCACCGCCACTGTCCGCCACGTCGACCCTTCACCGCAGGTGGACCCGGGCCGGCCCCGCCCGCCACGGGTTGGGAGAGAATGCCCGGGTGGGAAAGCGCAGACCCGGGAACACCTCGGCCGGACCGTGCCCGTGTGGCGGCGGCCTCCCGTACGGGCGGTGCTGCGGGCGGCTGCACGCCGGCGCGACGGAGGCGGCGACCGCCGAGGCGCTGATGCGCTCCCGCTTTGCCGCCTTCGCTGTCGGCGACATCGCGTACCTGCTGCGCAGCTGGCACTCGACGACCCGGCCGGCGCGGCTGCGCCTCGACCCCGGTCAGCGCTGGACCGGCCTGGAGGTCGTCGACACCGCCGGAGGCGGGTTGTTCGACACCACGGGGGTGGTCGAGTTCCACGCCCACTACCGGGCCGGTGGCCGCCCCGGGACGCTGACCGAGCGCAGCCGGTTCGTCCGCGAGGACGGCCGCTGGTTCTACCTGGACGCCGAGGAAAGCTGAGCGGTCCTCGGAGGCTGCGGCCTCCGAGGCAGCCGCCCGACCGAACCGCTGCCCGACGCAGCCGCCCGATCCAACCGCTGCCCGACGGGCCGGGACGACGACGTCCCTTGTCCGCCGCCCCGACGCCGGCCGGGACGACGACGTGACGCACCCGCCGCCCCGGCCACGTTCAACCCGCCGCCGTCACCCGCCGCACCCCGTCGCGCCGGATCGCGAGCAGCGCCGCGAGCAGGAGGTACGGCAACGCGGCGACCGCGAAGGCGACGCCGTTGCCGGCGACGGTGGCGACCAGCCCGTACGCCCCGTACACCACGATGACCGTCCCGTCGGTGGCCATGCCCGCCAGCGAGGTGACGGTGGCCCTCCCCCGCCCGATGATCCGGGCCTGCAACCGCGCGTCGGCGAGCACGGTGGCCAGCCGCAGACCGCAGAACGCCACCGCGACCAGTAGGAACCCGGCCGGCGCGCCGGACAGCGCCCCGGCGGCGAGGGCGACGCCGGACACCGCCAGCAGACCCGCGTACCCGCGACGGCGCAACCGCTCCCCCGCCGGCGCGGCCAGCCCACCGGCGACCTCCCCGAGGGTGACCGTGAGCAGCAGCAGCGGCACCGTGGCGAGCGCGACTCCGGTGTCACGGGCCAGCAGCGGCGTGTACTCGTCGAGCGCACCCCAGACCGCGCCCACGGCGGCCAGCAGCAGCACCGCGGCCCGGACCGCCCGGTCGTCGCGGGCCTCGGCGAGCCCGGCCCGCAGGCTGGCCGCCCAGCCGAGATCGTCGTCGTCGGCATCCTCGGCGTCGGTCGACCCGGCGCGGCGGTCCTCGGGCAACCGGGCGGCGACGGCAGCGGCGAGCAGGCAGGCGGCCACGCTGGCCGCGCCGACGGCCGGGTAGCCGCCGAACGCCAGTACCGGCCCGGCCAGCCCGATCGCCACGAGCACGCCGAGCGTGCCGGCGGTGCGGGCCCGGCCCATGATGCGGGCGTACCGGCCGGCGGCGGCACGCCGGTCGAGTTCGGTGAAGACGAGGGCCTCCAGCGCCCCGGACGCCAGTGCGCCGCCGGCTCCCCAGAGGACGAAGCCCACCGCGAACGCGGGGTAGGACGGCAGCAGCACCCAGAGGGCGAATCCTGCTCCGCTGCACAGCGGTGCGAGGCACAGCAGCAGCCGGCGGGACGTCGCGTCGGCCCAGGCGCCCGAGGGCACCTCCAGGGCGATGCTCGCCACCGACCAGAGCACGAACAGGGTGGAGATCTGCCAGACGGACAGGCCGGTGTCGCTGAACAGCAGCGCGTACACCGGGTAGAGCAGCACCAGGTCGGTGAGGAACGCGTACGCGTAGAGGGTGCCCGCCAGTCGGCGGACGTCACGGGACGCGCGAACGGGTGAGGTGGTCATGAGGCCTTCCTGTGGGCTCGGAGCGGACGCCGGACGTACGGCGACCGCGGCGGCCCTCGGCCTCTAGCGGTGCATCAACATCGCCAGGTCATGGCGGTGATGGTAGACGCCACGACCACGACCGCGCACGCAGGTCGGGGTGGACCCGGCGAGGGTCCACCCCGACGTGCGGCGCGACGGTCGTCAGCGGCGGAACTGCTGCGGGTCGGTCGGCGGGATGACCATGGTGGACTCGCTGTCACCGTCGGCTGGCTGGGCCGGCACGGCGGGCCCGGCCGAAGCGACCCGCTCGGCGTCCGGGCCGGTGGCGCGCGGCAGCGGTGTGGTGGCGTCGGGGTCCACCCGTTGGCCGGCGACCACCTGCGTGGCGTCCGGGTCGTCAGCGACCACCTGCGTGGCGTCCGGATCGTCGGCAGGGCTGGTGGCCGGTGCCGGGTCGGCCGTGCGGGCCTCCGCGTCGCGGCGGCCGGCCGAGTAGGCGCGGGCGTGCGTGGCGATGGTGCGGGACTCCTGCTCGGCCCGGGACAGCCAGGTCTCCCAGCGGCTCTGCATCGGACGGACCAGGCCGCCGCCCACGCCGACGACGAGGATGCCGCCGACGGTGGCCAGCACGGCGACCAGCACCGGGGTCGTCACCGAGGTGGCCACCCCGATCTGGTTGAGAGCGGCGATGATCCCGAGGCCGAGGATGAAGGCCGAGGCGATCGTGGCGAGCAGCCGGCCGTACGACAGACCGCCGAGGGCACCGGAGATGATGTCCCTGACGGCGGCGGCGATGGCGGCGGCGACCACGACGATGACGATCGCCACGAAGGCGCGCGGCAGCCAGGCGATGACGCCGGCGATCAGGTCGGAGATCGGGTTCGGGCCCCACACGCCGAACGCCAGGTACAGGGTCAGCAGCAACACCCCGTAGTAGGCGAGCCGGGCGACGATGTCGCTGGCGTCGTAGCGGGACCGGGCCAGTGCCCGGCGGATGCCGCCGCGTTCCACGGCCCGGTCGAACCCGACCCGCTCCAGCAGCTTGTCGACGAGTTTGAGGACGCCCTTGGCGACCAGCCAGCCGGCCACCAGGATCGCCACGAAGGCGAGCGCCCTGGGCAGGAAGAGCAGCACGGCACGCAGGGCATCCCCCGCCGCGTCGCCGAAGTTGTCACGCATCGGATGGTCCTCCAGTGGGGGTCGTCGGTGCGGCCCGACCTACCCCGGCCGACGCGGCGGGAAACCCCGGGCGGCGTCAGCCCCGGCAGGCGTACGCGACCTCGGCACTGGCCTGACCCGTCGTCGGGGCGACGAGGTTGACGGTGGCCGTCTCGGTGGTGGCGCCGACACCGCTGAACGTCCAGCGCAGGGTCAACTCGACGCTGCGCTGGCCCCGGCCGACCCGCTCGGTGAGCACGGCCCCGGGGGCGCTGTCGGAGCGGAGCCACTGGTATTCCACGGTCCCGGCGCGGCCGTTGGTGGTGACGGTGGCGATCACGTCGACGGTCACGTCGCAGCGGTCGCCAGCCGGCTGCGGCACCGCGACGGTGACGCCGGTGACCTCCAGCGGGCTGAGTCGCTGCCAGATCCACAACCCGACCGCGGCGAGCAGGGCCAGGGTGAGCAGTGTGGACAGCACCGTGGTCGCGCTGCGCCACAGCGACCGGCGAGGGCGGGGCGGGGTCGCCGGCCAGGCCGGGGCGGTCGGCGGTGCGGGCGGCACGCCCGGCCCGAACCGGACCTCCCCGCCGGGAGCGGCCGTGGGGACGGCGTGGCCCGTCGGGCCCGGTTCCACCGTGGTACGCCCGGCCGACGCGGTCGGCTCGTCCCAGGCCGCGTGCGTGGGCTGCGCGTCCCAGGCCGCGTGCGTGGGCTGCGAGCCGGGGGTCAACCGGACGGTCTCGTCCGTCGGCGGAGGTGCCGCGGCGGCCAGGTAGCCGGTCGGCTGACCCTGGCCGACGTGCACGGTCGGCTCCCCACCGCCCAGGTACACGGTGGGCTCACCACGGCCGACGTGCACGGTCTGCTCCCCACCGCCCAGGTACACGGTGGGCTCACCACGACCGACGTGCACGGTCGGTTCGGCGGGCGCGGCGGCGAAGCGTTGCGTCGGCAGCGCCCCCTCGGCCGGGACACGGCGGGTGGGCAGCGCCTCGGTCGCGTCGTCGGGCTGGGTCATCTGTCAGGGCCTCCTGTCCGCCGTGCCGGTCAACCCGGGGTGCAGAACGACTGGAGCGTCACGTAGGTCGTGCCGCCTTCTGCGGTGTTGCCGGCCGCGTCGGTGGCCGCCACCCGGACCGGGATCCGGGTGGTGGCTCCGGGACGGGGCAGATCGCGGAGCATTCCCCGGAAGACGCCACGCCCGGCCGAATCCATGGCCACGTCGTAGGACCTCTTGCCCAGGGTGTAGCGGAACCGGACCCGCAGCTTGTCGGCGGCCGTGCGGTCGTCGGTGACCGTGGCGGTGACGACGCTCGACGTGGGCCCGTACGGGCAGCCGGCCGGGTCGAGGACGGCGGGGCTGACGGACGGGCCCTTGACGGCGGGCGCCCTGACGTCGGGCGGGGGCGACGGGCTCTTGCTGGCCGTCGGGGTGGGCGCGGGCGGGGAGCTGGGTCTGGTGGGCGTGGGTGGACCGCCGGGTGTGGTGGGCGCGGGCGGGGCACCGGGCGTGGCGGGCGCCGGCGGGGCCGTCGCCGGTGGCGCGTCGCCGGTGGCGGAGGGCGACGCCTCGACGGTGGGGGTGATCGTGGGGGTCGGGGTGACGGCCGGCAGCGTCGCCGGGGTGAGACTGGTGACGGCCTCGGGCGCGGCGGCCGGGACGAAGGGTTCGTCGCGGGCGGCGTAGCTCAGTCCGGCACCGCCGACGACCAGGACGGACACCACCGCGCCGGCGACGAGCGCGCGGCGGGCGGACCGGCCCCGACCCAGCCGGGACCACCTGCCGGTGCCGCCGCCGAGGGTCGTGGTGGCGACGCTGGTCGCGCCGCCGCTGCCCTCGGGAAACGGGAACAGCGCGGCGAGCAGGGCGGCGCGTCGGGCCAGCTCACGCAGGCCGCGTTCCTCCCACTCCGGCCCGTACGCGCCCGCCGCGACCTCCTCGAGGGTGGCCAGGAAGACGTGCGCGGGTTGGGGTCGTTCGGCGGGTTCCTTGGCCATGCCGTGACGCAGCAGGCCGTGCACGGGGGCGGGCGCGGCCTCGGTGGGCACGGGCGCGGCGGTGTGCTGCCGACGCAGGGTGGCCAGGTCCTGTCCCTCGAAGGGGGGCCGCCCGGTGAGGCACTCGTAGAACGTGGCGGTGGCGGCGTAGATGTCGCAGGCCGGGCTGGCCGCAGCGCCGGTCCACTGCTCGGGCGCCATGTACCGGGGGGTTCCGGTGACGCTGGCACCGGAGGTGGCGCCAGCGGGCATGGCGATGCCGAAGTCGGCGAGCTTGCTGGTGCCCGCTGCGCTGACCAGCACGTTCTCCGGCTTGTAGTCGCGGTGCACGACGCCGCGGCTGTGGGCGGCCCCGAGCCCGGAGAGCGAGCCCTTGAGTACGCACAGCGCGGCCTCGGGGGTGGTGGGCCCGTTGGCGCGCAGCATCTGGCGCAGCGAGACGCCGTCGACGAGTTCCATGACGATCGCGGCGCCGCCGGGCGCCTCCACGTACTCGTAGAGCCGGGACACGTGCGGGTCGTCGATCTCGGCGAGCAGCCTCGCCTCGTCGCGGAACGCGGTGCGGAAGGACGGGTCGTCGCCGAGCGCCGCCGTGAGGTACTTGACGGCGACGGGGGTTCCCGTGGCGTCGTGCACGGCCAAGTCCACCCGGCCCGACGCGCCCGCGCCGAGCCTGCGCACCGGCGTGTAGCCGGACACCTGCCAGTCGCTCACCCGGTCACCTGCCCCACGGTGGTCATTGTCGTCGACGCGGGCCAGGGCGTCATCGGTGCAACGGGTGCTGCTCCGCGCCGGACGTCCGCCGGTGGGCGCAGCCTCCGGTGGCGGCCCGGCGCGGGCGCACGGCGATCATGGTCGGTAACGGACACGGTCCCTTGATAGCAGGTGTCGGCAACGCCCTTGCCGCCCGCCGGGCCCACGCCCGTGACCTGCACTAGGGTGCTGACGTGACCGGCAGCGCGACACCCGAACCCCGGACCGGCGGGACGATGACCACCCGACGCTGGCTCAGCGTGATGCTGCTGGCCATGTCCCTGCTCGTGGCGGTCGGCGGTGCGGTCGGCGCGGCCGTGCTGACCCACACGGCGAACGTCTCCGACCGGCTGGCCGACCGGATCGCCCCGGCCCGCACGACGGTCGGCCTGCTGGACAGCGCGCTGCTGAGCCAGGTCGCCGCCCTGCGTGGGTACGTCGTCACCGGCGACCCCCGGCTCGCGGACTCCTACCGGCGCGGCGTCGAGGAGCAGCAGCGTCTCCAGGCCCGGCTGCGGACGCTGCTGGCCGACGAACCCGCGACGCTGCGCGAGCTGGAACGGGCGGGCCGGCTCGTCGACCGCTGGCGGGCCGAGCACGCCGACGCGATCTTCGCCGCCCGCGCCGGCGGTGCCTCCGCCGAACAACTCGCCCCCCAGGTGGGCCGTGCGGTCGTGCCGTTCGAGGCGGCCCGGTCCGCGTTGGTGGGGGTGGTGGGCGAACTTGACCAGGTACGCGACGCGGGCCGCGCCGACCTGGCTCGTGCCCGCGGCCTGCGCGACCTGACCTTCGTGACGATCCTGGCCGCCCTGCTGCTGTCCGGCGTCGCCGGATCGGTGCTGGTGAGGGTGACGGTGCTGCGCCCCCTGGAACGCCTCGGCGCGGAGGTGCGCCGGGTCGCCGCCGGCGACTTCCACCACCGGCTGCGCCCCGGTGGCCCCGCCGACGTGGCGCGGCTGACCAGCGACGTGGAGACGATGCGCCAGCGGGTGGTCGACGCCCTCGAACGCAGCCAGCGCGACCGGGCCGCCCTGGAGCAGCAGGCCGCCGAGCTGCGCCGCTCCAACGAAGACCTGGAACAGTTCGCGTACGTGGCCTCCCACGACCTTCAGGAGCCGCTACGCAAGGTGGCCTCGTTCTGCCAGATGCTGCAACGACGGTACGCCGACCAACTCGACGACCGGGCCCGGCAGTACATCGACTTCGCGGTGGACGGCGCGACCCGGATGCAGGAACTGATCAACGACCTGCTGACGTTCTCCCGGATCGGCCGGGTGTACGGCGACCTGCGCGAGGTCGACCTGACCGGGTTGCTCGCCCAGGCCGAGGCGAACCTGTCCCGCGCGGTCGAGGAGGCCGGGGCGACGATCACCAGCGATCCGCTGCCCGTGGTGCGGGGCGACCCGACGCTGCTGACCATGTTGTGGCAGAACCTGCTCGGCAACGCGGTGAAGTTCCGCCACCCCGAGCGCGCCCCCGTGGTCGACGTGGCGGTACGGGAGGACGCCGAGCAGTGGTCGTTCACCGTGACCGACAACGGCATCGGTATCGACCCGCGGTTCGCCGACAAGATCTTCGTCATCTTCCAGCGGCTGCACCCGCGCAGCGCGTACCCGGGCACCGGCATCGGGCTCGCCGTGTGCAAGAAGATCGTCGAGTACCACGGCGGCGCGTTGGTGCTGGACGAGGCGTACACCGGCGGGGCCCGGTTCCGGTTCACGCTGCCCCGACCGGCGGTGGCCGAACCCGAACAGGCAGCCGTACCCGGGCAGGCAGGTCCACCCGGGCAGGCAGGCGAGCCGGCCGCGACGGAGCCGGCGGCGCGCTGAGCCACCGACCCGACATTGGATCTGGTCACCGACGGTCCCCGCGCCCCTACGATGACGCCCCGAGCGAGAGGGGTCGACGTGATCGAGCGGTTCAGCACGCTGTCCACGCCGCTGGTGGCGGACGCCTGCGTCCGGCTGGGCGTGCCGCCACGGGTGGCACCGGCGGGCGTGCGACCCGTGGTGGCGGGTCAGCGTCTCGCCGGCCGGGTGCTGCCGGCGCGACACCACGGCAGCGTGGACGTGTTCCTGGAGGCGTACGGCGGGGCGGCTCCCGGTGACGTGCTGGTCGTCGACAACGCGGGCCGGTCGGACGAGGCGTGCGTGGGCGACCTGACGGTGCTGGAGGCCGCGGCGGCCGGGGTGGCGGGGCTGGTGGTGTGGGGGCTGCACCGGGACACCCCGGAGCTGACGGCGATCGGCCTGCCGGTGTTCAGTTACGGCAGCCTGCCGCTGGGGCCGCTGCGGGTGGACGGGCGGGATCCGCTGACGCTGGCCAGCGCCCGGTTCGGCCCGCACGTGGTGGACGCGACCGACGTGGTTCTCGCCGACGACGACGGCGTGTTGTTCGTGCCGGCCGAGCGCCTGGCGGAGGTGCTGGCGACGGCGGAACGGATCGCGGCCACGGAACGGGAGCAGGCGCGCCGGATCCGGGCCGGGGAGACACTGCGCGCCCAGACGGCCTTCGCCGACTTCCTGGCGGAGCGGGCCGCCGACCCGTCGCTGACGTTCCGGCGGCACCTGCGGCGAATCGGCGGGGCCATCGAGGAATGATATCGACGGTGGCCTCTTCCGCCTCCGACCGCAGCGGCAATATCCTCCACTGCACAAGCGGCCAACGAAGCTGACTTTCACCGTCGCCCATTCCCCCGTGGCCGCGGAGGAGATGCCATGCCTGTCGAGCACACCGAGGTGGACCGCCGGACCCTGCTGCGCGCCGGCCTCGGCGCCGCCACGGTCGCCGTCGTCGGAAGCAAACTCGCCATCCCGGCCGCCGCGCACGCCGACGCCGGCGCGGACCTGGACTGGATCATCAGCTGTGACGAGTGGGACGCCCGGCCACCCCGGAACCCGCTGACCGTCAGCGGCATCGCGACCAACAAGATCATCCTGCATCACATGGCCTTCCCCAACGTCACCGACTACTCCCGGGAGCAGGCCGTCCGGCTGGCCCAGGACTGCCAGCGTCTGCACGTCGACGGCAACGGTTGGTCGGACACCGGGCAGCACTTCACCGTCAGCCGCGGCGGATACGTGCTGGAGGGGCGGCGCGGAAGCCTGGAGCGCCTGCGGGCCGGGGACCGGCAGATGGTCTCGGCGCACTGCCCCGGAGAGAACACCCGCGCCATCGGCATCGAGAACGAGGGCACCTACGTCGACCAGACGCCACCCGAGGCGCTGACGGACTCCCTGGTACGCCTGTGCACGGCCGTCTGCCGGCGGTACGGGCTGCACGCCCACGACATCTTCGGGCACTGGGACTTCCGCACCACCCAGTGCCCGGGCGCGGCCTTCTACCACCAGTTCCCGGCCGTACGGCGGCGGGTGTTCCAGGCCCTCGGCACCGACCTCGGTGACGTGCCGGCCCGCCGCTGGCCGGACCTGTGGCGATTCGTCAGCGCCCCCAGCGTCCGGGTGGCGCAGTACCTGCTCGCCCACCGGGGGTACGCCGTCGACCCGACCGGCGTGTTCGACGCGGACACCGTCGCGGCGGTGCAGGACTGGCAGGCCCGCAACGGCATCCCGGTGGACGTCGACGCCACCCTGACCGCCGCGACCTGGGAAACCCTCGCGCCGGAGCTGGGCCGCCACGCGACCGGCCTGCCCGTCGAGGCGGTGCAGTACCTGCTGAACGTCAAGGGCTACGTCGAGGTCACCGCCACCGGCACCTACGACCACGTCACCCGACGGGCCGTTCAGGACCTCCAGGCGCTGCACGGGCTGCCCCGCGACGGCCGCATCGGCACCGACACCTGGTGCGTGGTGGTGGGCGGGGTGCTCCGGCGGTCCTTCCGGCGCCGCTGAACACCCCCCGGGGTGGGCGGAGACCTGTGCCGCTCCGCGCACCCCGGGGGCGCCCGGTCGAGCGCGCCTGACTGGTCCACCCACCCCGAGCTGTGACGATTGGGCGGTCCGGACCCCGAGGAGGGCGCTGTGCAGACGCGAATCGACCCGTACCTGAGCTTCCCCGGCACCGCCCGCGATGCCATGCGGTTCTACCGGGACGTCTTCGGCGGAGAACTGACCATGGACACCTTCGCCAGCTTCGGCACCGACGACCCGGCGCTGCGCGACAGGATCATGCACGCCCGGCTCGACACCACGACCGGCCCGACCCTGGTGGGCTCCGACACCGCCCCGGACACCGAGCATCAACCGGGCAACCACATCGCCGTCAGCCTCAGCGGCGACGACCGGGAGGAACTACACGGCTACTGGGACGCGTTGTCGGCCGGCGGGACGGTGACGGTGCCGATGGACAGGCAGATGTGGGGCGACGAGTTCGGCATGTGCGTCGACCCGTACGGCGTCGGGTGGATGGTCAACATCAACACGCCGGAGTCCTGAACCCGGCGGACGCGGCCGAGCGCGCGGGCGTGGTGTGCGCGGGCATGGTGACGCTGGGTGTGTGCGCGGGCGTTTGAGGCGCGGCCCGACCGGAAAGGTTGCCGGAATGAGCTGGGCCCGCCGCGCCATACCCGCCGCCGTCACCGCCCTGGCCGCCCTGGCGGCCCGCGACCTGCTGCAACGCGACCACGCGCTGCTGCGCAACTTCCCGGTGCTCGGCCGGGGCCGCTACCTGCTGGAGTCGATCGGACCGGAGCTGCGCCAGTACATCGTGGCCGGCAACGACGAGGAGCGACCGTTCACCCGCGACCAGCGTCGCTGGGTGTACGCCTCGGCGAAGCGGCAGAACAACTACTTCGGCTTCGGCACCGACAACGACATCGAGCACACCCCCGGCTACCCGGTCATCAAGCACCGCACGTTCGGTCGAGCGGTCCCCCCGTCCGCGCCGACGGCGGGCCACGACGTCCGGCTGCCCTGCGCGAAGGTGCTCGGCGGCGCGCGGGGCCGCGCGCGTGCCTTCCGCCCCGAGTCGGCGGTGAGCATCTCCGGGATGAGCTTCGGCTCGCTGTCGGGTGCCGCCGTCGAGGCGCTCAACCGCAGCGCGGCGCTGGCCGGTTGCCTGCACAACACCGGCGAGGGCGGGCTGTCGCCGTACCATCGGCGCGGCGGTGAGCTGGTGTTCCAGATCGGCACCGCGTACTTCGGCTGCCGCGACGGGCACGGCCGGTTCAGCCTGGACCGGCTCAGGGACGTCGTCGCGGGCGCTCCGGTACGCGCCCTGGAGATCAAGCTGAGCCAGGGCGCCAAGCCCAGCCTCGGCGGGCTGCTGCCGGCGGCGAAGGTCTCGGCGGAGATCGCCGCCACCCGGGGTGTCCCGGAGGGCGTCGACTGCGTCAGCCCGTCGCGGCACGCCGAGTTCTCCGACTGCGACAGCCTGCTCGACTGGGTGGAACTCCTGGCCGCCGAGACGGGCCTGCCGGTGGGGATCAAGTCAGCCGTCGGCGACCTCGAATTCTGGCAGGAGCTGACCACCCTGATGCGGGACACCGGCCGGGGCGTCGACTTCGTCACCGTCGACGGGGGTGAGGGCGGCACCGGCGCCGCGCCGCTGATCTTCTCCGACTCGGTGTCGCTGCCGTTCCAGCAGGGCTTCGCCCGGGTCTACCGCGTCTTCGCCGAGCGCGACCTGCACCACCGGGTGGTGTTCGTCGGCTCCGGCAAGCTCGGCCTGCCCGACAACGCGGTGGTCGCGTTCGCGCTGGGCTGCGACATGGTGAGCGTGGGTCGGGAGGCGATGCTGGCGATCGGCTGCATCCAGGCGCAGAAGTGCCACACCGACACCTGTCCCACCGGCGTCGCCACCCAGAACGCGTGGCTCACCCGGGGCCTCGACCCGGCGTCGAAGGCCGCGCGGGCCGCCAACTACGTCCGGACGCTGCGGCGCGACCTGGTCAAGGTCGCCGAGGCGTGCGGGGTGGAACACCCGGCACTGATCGGCACCGATGCGATCGAGATCCTCGGCGGCCGCACCACCTCCACCCCGCTGCGCGAGGTGTACGACTACCACCCCGACTGGGGCCAGCCGTCGCCCCGGGACCGGGCGGAGATCGTCCGGCTGATGTCCGGCGCGGCTCCCCAGGGCGGCACCGCCCCGCCCTCCCCCACCGCCCAGGGCTGACCGCACACGTCAGGGCAGGTCAAACCCTGCCTGTCGAACAGGTGTGCGAAGATTCGGGGGTGTCCCACGAGGCGAACGTCCTGCACGCCGACCTCGACGCGTTCTACGCGTCGGTCGAGCAGCGCGACGACCCGCGCCTACGGGGGCGGCCGGTGATCGTCGGCGGGGGCGTGGTGCTGGCCGCCAGCTACGAGGCGAAGGTCCGGGGCGTCCACAGCGGGATGGGCGGCGGGCAGGCCCGCCGGCTGTGCCCGGACGCGGTGGTGGTACCGCCGAGGATGGCGGCGTACAGCGCGGCCAGTCGGGCCGTGTTCGAGATCTTCCGGCACACCACACCGCTGGTGGAGGGGCTGTCCATCGACGAGGCGTTCCTCGACGTGGGTGGCCTGCGCCGGTTGGTCGGGCCGCCCGCCGACATCGCCGCCGCCCTGAAGCGCGCCGTGGGTGAGCAGGTGGGCCTGCCGATCACCGTCGGGGTGGCGCGCACGAAGTTCCTGGCGAAGGTGGCCAGCGGGGTCGCCAAGCCCGACGGGCTGCTGGTGGTGCCGCCGACCGGGGAACTGGAGTTCCTGCACCCGCTGCCGGTGGAGCGGCTGTGGGGGGGTCGGCCCGGTCACCGCCGCGAAGCTGCGTGAGCGGCGGATCCGCACGGTCGGGCAGGTCGCCCGGCTCGGCGAGGCGACCCTGGTGTCACTGCTCGGCGCCGGGGCGGGCCGGCACCTGCACGCCCTGGCGCACAACCGCGACCCCCGGCCGGTGCAGGTCGGCCGGCGACGCGGGTCGATCGGCGCGCAGCACGCCCTGGGTCGCGTCGACCACGGCCCCGCCGACCTGGACGCCACCCTCGCCGGACTGGTCGACCGGGTCACCGCGCGGATGCGCCGGGCCGACCGCAGCGGCCGGACGGTCACCCTGCGGCTGCGCTTCGGCGACTACACCCGGGCGACCCGCTCGCACACCCTGGCCAAGTCGACCGACGACACGGAGGCGGTGCTGCGTGCCGCCCGCGCGCTACTGCACAGGGCGCTGCCGGAGATCGACCGACGGGGAGTGACGCTGATCGGCGTCTCGGTGGGCAACCTCGACGACGGGCACGTGCAACTCACGCTGCCGTTTCCCACCGGATCGGGCGCCGCATCGGGCCCGGCGCCCGGGGCGCACCTCGACGCGGCGGTCGACGCGGTCCGGGAGCGGTTCGGCGCCACGGCGCTCACCCGCGCCGTCCTGCTCGGCCGGGACACCGGCCCGCAGGTGCCTCTGCTGCCCGACTGACCCGCGCCGACGCCGGCCCGACCACGGCAACCCCGGCCGTCGCCGGGACAGCCGGGACAGCCGGGCGGCGGGCGGCGGGCGGCGGGCGGCGGGGACAGTCGGGTGTCCGGACAGTCGAGCGGGCAGGCAGGTGACTGGTCCAACCAGTTGACGGGTTGATGTGTGGTGGGACACACTCTGGCGTATGGCGTTCGTCCCCGTCACCCGTGCCTCCGTGTCCGACCTCGTCTTCGGCCAGCTGCGTGACGCGATAGTGCGCGGCGACTACCAGCCCGACGACACCCTGCCGGGCGAGCGCGAACTGGCCGCCGCGTTCGAGGTGAACCGGCACGCCGTCCGCGAGGCGCTGCGCCGCCTCCAGCAGCTCGGGCTGGTCAGGGTCAGCCAGGGCGGCGCGACCAGGGTCCTGGACTGGCGGGTGCACGCCGGGCTCGACCTGGCGCTGTCGCTGGTGCAGTCCGACGATGTGCTGCCGGTGGGCACGCTGGTGCGGGACATGATGGACATGCGGGCCTGCATCGGCGTCGACGCCGCCCGGCTCTGCGCCCGACGCGCCGACCAGGCCACCCGCGACACGGTGGTGCGGGCCACGGAGGAGTACGTGGCGCTCGCGCCCGACCTGCCCGCGATGGGTGCGGCCACCATCGAGCTCTGGCGGCACATCCTGCGCGGCTGCGGCAACATCGCCTACCTGCTGGCCTTCAACAGCCTGGTGGCCGGGGCCCTCGCCGTGGGCGAGGTGCCGCCGCAGCGGCGTGCCGCCGAACTGCTGGACGTCGCCGGGCACCGCCGGCTGGCCGCCGCGATCGCGGAGGGCCGCGCGGACGACGCCGCCGAGCAGGCACGGATCCTGCTCACCGCTCCCCTCACCGCCACCACCAGAAAGGACAGTCCGGCATGATCCCCGCCGTGCTGTACGCCGTCCCGGCGTTCCTGCTGCTCATCGTCGTGGAAGCCGTCTCCTACCGGTTCGCCCCCGACGACGACGAGCGCGGCTACGAGTTGCGCGACACCGCGACCAGCCTGACCATGGGCGCCGGCAGCCAGGTCATCGGGGTGCCGTGGAAGCTGCTCACCATCGGCCTGTACGCCGCCGCGTACACGGTCTCCCCGTGGAAACTCGACCCCACCGACTGGTGGGTGTGGGTGCTGCTGTTCTTCGCCGACGACTTCGCGTACTACTGGTTCCACCGGGCCCACCACGAGGTACGGGTGTTCTGGGCCGGGCACGTCGTGCACCATTCCAGCGTCTTCTTCAACTTCTCCACCGCCCTGCGGCAGAGCTGGACGCCGATGACGTCCCTGCCGTTCTGGCTGGGCCTGGCCCTGGTCGGCATCCCCCCGTGGATGATCTTCCTCCAGCAGTCGGTGAGCCTGCTGTACCAGTTCTTCCTGCACACCGAGCGGATCAACCTGCTGCCCCGGCCGATCGAGTTCGTGTTCAACACCCCCTCGCACCACCGGGTGCACCACGGGTCGAACAACGAGTACCTGGACCGCAACTACGGCGGAATCCTGATCGTCTGGGACCGGCTGTTCGGCACGTTCGAACCGGAGCGGGCCGCCGTCCGGTTCGGACTGACCACGAACATCGCCACGTACAACCCGCTGCGGGTGGCCACCCACGAGTACGGCTCGATCTGGCGGGACCTCCGCTCGGCGACCTGCTGGCGACACCGTCTGGGCTACCTGTTCGGCCGTCCCGGCTGGCAGCCGGCCCGATGAGGCACGCGACGGGCCGTCAGCCGGCCCTGCTGTGGGCCTTCGCCGCCGTGGCCCTGGTGGAACTGGTCGCGGTCGCCCTCGACGTACGCGCGGTGCAGTGGCTGGCCAAGCCGCTCCTGGCCCCCCTGCTGCTGGTCTGGCTGTGGCGCGTACGCGGGCGCTTCGACGCCGTGGCGGTCGGCCTGGTCTTCGCCGCCGCCGGCGACGTGGCCCTGCTGGTGTCGGGGCAGCCGGCGTTCCTGCTGGGCATGGCCTGCTTCCTGGGTACGCAGGTCGCGTTCACCACCGCGTTCCTGCGGCACCGCCGTCCGCCCGTGGTGGCGGTCGTGGGCTACCTGCTGCTGTGGGCGGGTGCCAACGCGCTGCTGTGGGGGCAGCTCGGCGCGCTGCGGCTGCCCGTGCTCGGGTACAGCCTGGCGCTGTCGGTGATGGCGGCGACCGCGACGGGCGTCTCCCGCCAGGCGGCCGTCGGCGGCGCGCTGTTCCTGGTCTCCGACCTGCTGATCGGGGTGGACGCGGCCGGCGCCACCCTGCCGGGCCACGGCCTGCTGGTGATGACGACCTACATCGGCGCGCTGGTGCTGATCACCACGGCCTGGGCGGGCCGGCCCGACCCGTCGTCGCGGTCGGTCAGCAGCGCCGCTGACCTGCGCCCGACCGATGGCGTCAGATCGTGAGGACGGTCTTCCCGGTGGCGTGGCCCGCACCGATGTGACGGAGCGCCTCCGCCGCCTCGGCGAGGGGGTACGTGCGGTCGACGACCGGCCGTGGTCGGCCGGCCTCGATCGCCGCGGTCACCTCGCCTTCTACGCGGGACCGCCGGGCTGCCGGCCCGCCCGCCGTCCCGGCCGATTCCGCCGGGGACACCACGCAGCGCCACCAGTTGGTAACGTGTCGGCGTCTGGTGGTATCGGGAGAGGGTCGCATGTGGGCGGATCAGGCTGCGCTCGACGCGGCCACGCAGGGGCTCGACGAGTGGGAGGCGTCCTTCGCCGACCAGGCCGTGCGGGCGAAGGCCCTGTCTGCGCAGGTGCAGTCGCTGAACGGCACCGCGAGTAGCCCCGACCGGGCCGTCGAGGTGACCGTCGACTCGTCCGGCCTGCTGGTCGACCTGCGGCTCGACGAGACCGTCCGGCAGCGGTCCGCCGCCCACACCGCTCGGGTGATCGTGGAGACGACCCGGGCCGCCCACACCGACCTGCTCCGCCAGGTCAGCGCCACGGCGGCGGCCGTCGGTGGCGGCGACCCGGCCGGGCAGGCGATCGTCGACACCTACCGGCACCGGTTGAACGCCGACGAGACCCCGCCCGACATCCCGCGGTGACGCACCTCCCGGCGTCAGCGGCACGGCTCAGGTCAGCACGATCGGGTTGGTGAGGGCCGCCATCCGCCCGTCCGGGTGACGCACCTCGCCCCGGACGAAGCCCGCCTCCTGCGCCGTCGTCCGCCACTCCACCGTGCCCGCCCCGTCGGCGGGTAACCCCTCACGGTGCACCGTCCCACGTTCGGCATGCAGGGTGACAAGGCCGGACGGCACGCCACGGACGGCCAGCCGCACCACGATCGGGGCGTCGTCGGCGACGAGACACTCGCCGACCCCCGCCGCCTGCCCGTCGGCGGTCGCGGTGAACTCAAGGTCGACGACCGACGACCCGGCGACCCAGCTCCGGCCCGCCCGCAGGCCGGCGAGCACGGCGTCGGCGGTCAGCTCGTCGGCACGGACCACGGTGTGCGGGGTGCCGAGCTGACCCGCCAGGTGGGCGTCGCTGTTGCCCACGGCCGGACGCCACCGTCCCCGGTGGACGTCGTAGGCCAGGCCGCGCGCCCACTCGGCCAGGGCCGCCTCGTTGTCGGCGTTCCACGGCAGGTCGGAGGCCCACAGCCCGTTCCACACCTCCACGGCGTCGAACCAGCGGTACGGGTAGGCCAGGGTGCCACCGGGGTACGGCGCGTGGGGGTGGGCCGCCACGCACACCCCACCCGCCCGGCGCACCGCGTCGAGCTGGCCGCCGACCGCCTCGTCGCGTACGCCGTAACGCCAGTCGACCGGGACTGCCGCCTCGACGCCCAGCGCCAGCCAGTGGCCCGTGACCGTGGTGACCTCCCGACCCGGGATCACCAGCAGGTCCGCACCGGCGTACGGGGCCCAGTCGGCGTGGCCGAGGGCGCTGTTGTGTTCGGTGGCGGCGACGAAGTCCAGACCGGCGGCGCGAGCCTCGGCGGCGAGCAGGTCGACAGTCAACTCCCCGCCGCTGGAGCGCACCGAATGCACATGGAAGTCGCCCCGGTACCAGCCGGGTCGCCGTCCGTCGACCGCTCTCACATCCCGCCCGTCGGGGTGCCGCTGGTGACCGTCCGGCATGAGCGGAGCGTACCGGGCGGTCAGGTCCCGTTCGGACCGTCACGGTGTGCCGCCACGGAATGGGAATTGCGTGGTCGTAGCCGTTGTCAGGGGCCTCTTGTCCCCCGGCGGCAGCTCGGGCGGGCGCTGCGCGACCTGCGCACCGAGGCGCGCACGACCCTCGACGGCGCCGCCGAGGCCATGCAGTGCAGCCGGCAGAAGATGTGGCGCATCGAGACCGGCCTCGGCCCCACCCGCGCCGTCGACGTCAAGGCCCTGTGCGACCTGTACGGCGCGACCCCCGAGCTGACCGGCGCGCTCACCGCCCTGGCCAACGAGACAAAGGCCAAGGGCTGGTGGCACTCGTACGGCGACGCCGTTCCCGACTGGTTCGAGTTGTACGTCGGCCTCGAATCCGCCGCCTCGCGCCTCCGCGAGCACGACGACACCCTGGTTCCTGGGCTACTTCTAACTCCCGGCTACACCCGTGGCGTTTACGAGAACCGGCCCGACATGCCGAGAAGGTCTGGGCGAGCCTCCTCAGCCTGGCACTTGATGAGGAACAATCAAGGGGCATGATCGGCAAGATCAAGGAGGAGGTCCATCATGGCTGACGACCTGCTCGGCGCGCGGTGGCGCAAGAGCACCCGCAGCGGCGACAACAACGGCAACTGTGTCGAGGTCGCCGACAACCTGCCCGGCCTCGTCGCCGTACGCGACAGCAAGAACCCCGCCGGGCCCGCCCTCGTCTTCTCCCCCGCCGCCTGGGCCGCCTTCGTCGACTCGACCGGGCCGGCCCGCTGAGGCCGTGATCCCCGAGGTCGGTGTCGGCGGACCCCGTTCGATCCCGCTGTCGCGTATGACGGGGATCTGACTGACACCCGCCGCCGGGCCGCTTCCACTGGAGACGGGCCGAGGGCCGGGAGGAACGATGCACCACACCTCGTCGCAGGACGTGCTGACCGTACGCCGGCTGCGCCTCGGCGTCGGCGTCGTCGGCACCGCCCTGCCTGTCGTCCTGCCGGTCGGTTTCGTGCTGGTCACCGGCGACTCCCGGCTGCTCGGCTCGATCAGCGGTTACTACCACACGCCGATGCGGGACGTCTTCGTCGGCAGCATGTGTGCCATCGGGGTGTTCCTGATCAGCTACCGGTACCGCCGTTTCGACGACGTGCTGACCAGCCTGGCCGGGGTGCTGGCGATCATGGTGGCCCTGTTTCCGACCTCGCTGGACACGGTGGGTGCGCTCAGTCGCTCGGACGTGCTGGTGGGGCGGGTGCACGGGGTGGCGGCGGCCGGCCTGTTCGCGCTGTTGGCGGTGATCTCGCTGTTCCGCTTCCCGATGCACGGGGGTGGTCGGGTACGCAACGGCGTCTACCGGGTGTGCGGGGCGGTGATCCTGGTGGCGATCGTGGTGGCGCTGGCGAGCGTGCTGCTGCCCGAGTCGGTCCGCGACGCGGCGAAGCCGGTCTTCTGGGCCGAGGCGGTGGCGGTGCTCGCGTTCGGGGTGGCGTGGCTGGTCAAGGGTGAGTCGCTGTTCCACCGGGGCGCGGTGCCGTGATCAGGTCGGCGAACAGGTCGGCGGCGTCGTCGAGCAGTTCCCGGTCGCCGGTGGTCAGCAGGTCGAGCAGCAGCCCTCGGGTGGCGGCGAGGCCGAGGCGGGCCCGGCGGCGTGCCTCGGCGTCGTCGAAGCCGAGTCGGCGGAACAGTTCGGTGACGGGTTGCGCCCACGCGGCGATGACGGTGGCTC